>JBFIFF010000031.1:0-11227 GCA_041602955.1 Gammaproteobacteria bacterium
GCCTGATGACCGACCAGGATCGATTCCAGCGCGGTGAGGGCATCGGCCAGGGCCTCGAGCTGCGCTCCGTGCAGGGGCTCGTGCGCCGCCTGCTCGACCACCCCCGCCAGCTGGCCCGCCAGCAGTGCGGCCTGTGCGTGGCCGAGCATGTGCAGCCCGCCGGCGAGGTCGATCAGACGTGGTGCCTGGTCGGCCAGCGGGGCCTGCGCCTCGCCGTCTCCGACCACCGCCTCGCGCACCTGTTCGAGCTCCTGCAGGCCGACGCGATAGAAGGCACGTGCGACCTGGCGTGACTCGAGTGCGGTCAGGCGGGGCTGGGCGATGCCGGAGCGGTTGGTGCCGATCTCCGGCACCGGTGCGATGACGTCGGTCACCCGCAGGGCGCGACCGCTTTCGTCGGCCAGCTCCTGCAGGTAGGTGTCGACGTGCAGGAGCACCTCGGCGACGTCGACCACGCGCGGCTGGTCGGTGTCCAGGCTGCCGCCGACCATGCCCTCGACCGCCCGACGCTGCTCGCGCACCGCGTCGGCCAGTCCGTTGAGCCCCATCATGCCCAGGGTGTCGGCCATGCGCCCGAGGTTGTCGCGCAGCGGGGCGAGGTCGGCCGGTTCGGACTCGCTGCTGGCGCCGAAGATCTCGATGAGGTCACGCGCGCGATTGAAGTCCTCCTTCACCGCCTCGGCGACGCTGCGCAAGACCGCCGTGTCGGGGCCGTGCAGGCGACGGGCGACCTCCTCGACCAGCTCGGCATCGGGCACCGTCCCGGCGAGCGAGAACGCGGCGTCGAGCTCGCGGCTGCGCGGCCCGGCATCGGTGGCCTGCGCGACGCGGTAGAGGATGCGCCGGGTCAGGCCCTCCGCGGCCTCTGCGGACGGACCGTCCGCGGCATAGGCCTTGAGTTCCCGGTCCAGCGCGGTCAGCAGCTGCTTTGCCCCGACGTCGGCGGCGATCGCCCCGGCGCCGAGCCCCTCGAAAAGGCCGCCGGCCGTCCACCAGAGCCGCGACACGGCGGGATGGTCGGCTGCCGCCTGGACCACCAGTTCGCAGACCCGCTGCAGCACGTGCATCGCCTTCGGGTCGCGCCGGTTGCGCAACCAGGCGACCAGCGCCTTCTCGTAGGTGGGCCGCGCCTTGGCTGCCAGCAAAGGCAGCGCGGCCGGTGCCGGCTGCGCGGGCGCCGGGGGCGCGGCATCGAGGGCGATGGCAAAGAAGCTCTCGGGACCGAGCGGCGCCTCGCCGCACAGTGCGCGCAGTTCGTTGAGTTCGGGCAGCAGCGCCTGCGGCAGGTCTTCGCCGCCGGACTGGATGTACTCGAGGTAGGCGGGCAGTTGCAGCAGCCCGCGCATCAGCGCCTCGAAGATCGCCTCGCTGCGCTCCACCCGGTCTTCGCGAACCGCGTCGAGCAGGGTCAGCAACCCCTCGGCGTAGCGTACCCCGCCATCCAGCTCCACCAGGCGCAGGGTGCCGATCACCTGCTGCAACGCCTCGGCGCACGCGGTCAGCTCGTACTCGTCGCCGGTGTTCTCGACGAAGAACTCGAGTGACTGTGTCGCCTGCTTGAGCGTCTCGTCGAGATCGCCCCTCACCCAGTCGAGGGCGTGGGCGCTGCTGTGGCCGCCATCGGTCATCTGTGCGTTCCAGGCCTGCCCTCAGCGGTCGTCGCCCCCGTCCCGGTCCTGCTCAAGCCGCCGGCTCCTCGGGCAGCTTGAAGCCCGCGACCGATTCGCGCAGCTGCTCGGCCAGCTCGGCGAGCTTGCCGATCGCGTCGGCGGTCTGGTTGGTGCCGGCCATGGTCTGGGTGGTGACCTCGCGGATGCCGTTCATCTCGTCGGCGACCACGGCCGCCGTGCCGGCCTCGGTGCGCGCCGTGGCCGCGATCTCCTGGATCAGGGAGTAGAGCTGGTTGGAAACAGTCTCGATCTCCTCCAGCGCCTTGCCGGCGTCGCTCGCCAGCTGGGCGCCGCTGACCACGTTGGCGGTGCTGCGCTCCATCGAGGTGACCGCCTCGTTGGTGTCGGCCTGGATGGTGTTGATCAGCGCACCGATCTGCTTGGTCGCCTCGGTGGAGCGCTCGGCGAGGCGCTGCACCTCGTCGGCGACCACCGCGAAGCCGCGACCCGCTTCGCCGGCCATGGCCGCCTGGATCGCGGCGTTGAGGGCGAGGATGTTGGTCTGGTCGGCGATGTCGTCGATCAGCTCGACGATGGCGCCGATCTCCTGCGAGCTCTCGCCGAGGCGCTTGATGCGCTTGGAGGTCTCCTGGATCTGCTCGCGGATGGTGTCCATGCCGGCGATCGAGTTGCGCACCACCTCGCTGCCCTGGTGGGCGATGTCCACCGAGCGCTTGGCCACCTCGGCCGAGTTGCCGGCCTCGCTCGAGACCTTCTCCATCGCCTTGGCCATGGCGCCGATGCGCGTGCTCGCGTCGGCGATCTGGCCCGCCTGCTTCTGGCTCGAGAGCGCCAGTTCGAGTGTCGAGGCGCGGCTCTTCTGCGCCGCGCCGGTGACCTGCTGGGAGGTCTCGTTGATCGAGGTCACCAGGCTGCGCAGGGCGTCGATGGCGTAGTTGACCGAGTCGGCGATCGCGCCGGTGATCTCCTCGGTCACCGTGGCCTGTTTGGAGAGGTCGCCGTCGGCGAGGTAGCTCATCTCGTCGAGGAGCTGCAGGATCGCCTCCTGGTTGCGCTGGTTGAGCTGGTCGGCGACCTGCTTCTGGCGCAGCGTGTCGGCGTGGCGGCGGCGGGTGTCGAGGAACGAGATCCCGCCGAGCAGCAGCATGGCCAGAAGGCCCAGGGCGCCGGAGTAGTAGCCGATCTGCGGTGTCAGGAAGCGGGCTCCCTGGAGCGTCAGGATCGAGTTTTCGAGGTTCAGGCCCGCGCTGATCAGCCCCTGCACGTCCTCCGCGATTTTGGCCGCCGATTCCCGCGCGTCGTAGAGGTCGGGCAGGCGCTCCTCGAGCTCGAACATCGAGTCGCCCAACGCGAAGAAGATCTCGGTCGCGGCGTCGAGCAGTTCGCGGGAGCTGCTGTCCTCGGCGATCGGCTTGATCCCCAGGTCGTCACTGCCTGACGCGAGTCCGTCGAGGATTTCGCCGATGTTGGCGACGTTGACGATCAACTGGGCCGCGGCGTCCTCCTGTTCGTCGTCGGGAAGGGTGGGGTCGCGGAGCAGGCGCTGCAGGTCGCGCGCGAGCTGGGAGTTGTAGAGGATCAGCTCGCCGACCCGCGCCACCTGGCGCGGGCGTGCATTGCGCGCGACGAGATCCTCGACCAGCGCCTGCAGGGCCTCGCGCAGTTGCCCGATGTGCTCGTCCTGGACCTCGTCGGCGATCTTGTAGACGTTCTGCAGCGGGGTGCGCGCCCCGAGGATGGTGTTGATGCCCTCGGCCACCGCGGCCCAGGCCGTCTCGGTTTCATTGATGCGCTCGCGCACCGCCGGGTCGTCGTAGGTGATGGTGTGCCGCGCGTGGTCGTCGTGGCCGGCGTCCGCTGCCGCGGCCGGCGGGTGGCCGTGCGCCTCCCCCTCCTTCGCGGCGTGCTCGCCACCCCCGGCGGCGGCATGCCCACCGCCTTCGCCGGCCGCATGGCCAGCACCCTCTCCCGCGGCGTGACCGTCACCCTCGGCCGCCGCCTGATGACGCACCTCGCCAGCCGCGCGGCCGAGGTCGACTTCGGTGATCACGCGCCCCGCTTCGCCTCCGAGGTGGGCGACCGAGCCGTCCACCGTCTCGGCGAGTGCGCGCAGGGGCTGATAGGAGGCGAAGTCGCCTTGTGTGGCCCTTCTCGCCAGCAGGGCGAGTTCCGGCGCGTTGAGCCGGACGTCACGCACGTGGATCAGCGACTCGCTGTCCTCCGCTTCCAGTTCGGCGACCCGCGAAAAGGTGTAGAGCGAGAAGCCGAGCATGGCCACCATCACGATCGCCAGCAGGATGAAGAAGGGCCTGCGCTCGCCCGCGCCGCCGGTAGCCGCCTTGCCGTTGCTCATCGAGAGATCTCCCTTCTTGCTGTTCTGTGACGGGCCGTGGCCTTCGTCGTCGGATGGTTCATGCCGCCGCCTGGAGGAACCCGGAGTGGGTGGCCAGGCGGGCAAATTCGAAGACCGGCCGCAACCCGCCGGCGACGCGGAACGCCCCGGAGAGGAACGGCTGCAGCGCCGGCGCCACCTCGGGCAGCGCGTCGCCGCGCTCGGCGCTGTCGATCTGTTGCAGCCCGGAGACCGCGCTGACCAGGACGCCGGAGAAGAACTCCCCCTGGCGCACGGCCATCACCCGGGCGGCCTCGTCGCGCGCGGTGGCGCCGAGGCCTAGGAAGGCCCCCAGGTCCATGACCGGGAGCAGGTTGCCGCGCACGTTGGCGATGCCGAGCACCCACGGCTTGACCAGCGGCACGCGGGTCAGCTGCGGCACGGTCAGGATCTCGTCGACCTGTTCGAGCGGCGCAAGCAGTTCCACGCCACCGAGCACGAACCCCACACCGCGCCAGTAGTCGCGCGTCACCTCCTGCATCGGCAGGCCGCGCGCGGTGGCGAGGCTGCGCTGCTCGATCTCGCGCAGCAGCTGCAGAGGATCGACGCTGCCGGTCTCAGGCTGCATACGGTGGTCTCCGCTCAGCCCGGCAGGACGCTCTGCACCTTGGCCATCAGTTCGACCTCGGTGACCGGCTTGGTGAGGTAGTCCTTGGCCCCCTGGCGCAGGCCCCACACCTTGTCGGTCTCCTGACTCTTGGTGGAGACGATGATGATGGGGATGTGCTTGGTCTCGGCATCGCGGGTCAGCTGGCGCGTGGTCTGGAAGCCGTTGAGCCCGGGCATGACGATGTCCATCAGGATCACGTCGGGCTGCTCGCTGCGCGCCTTCTCGATGCCGGTCTCACCGCTGTCGGCCTCGATGCACTCGTGACCGTGCTTCTCGAGCATGCCGCGCAGGATGTGGATCTCGGTGGGGGAATCGTCGACGATCAGAACCTTGGCCATCTTTCCTCCAGATTGAATTCCAGGCCTTGAATTCGGGTCAGCCCTCGCCGGTTGCCGCGGTCTCGACGTAGCGCCGGATCGCCCCGAGCAGGTCGTCCTTGGTGAACGGCTTGGTCAGGTACTCTTCCGACCCGACGATGCGCCCGCGCGCCTTGTCGAACAGTCCGTCCTTGCTCGACAGCATGATCACCGGGGTGTTGCGGAACTCCCGGTTGTTCTTGATCAGGGCGCAGGTCTGGTAGCCGTCGAGGCGCGGCATCATGATGTCGATGAAGATGATGTGGGGCCGCTCGTCAGCGATCTTGGACAGCGACTCGTAGCCGTCGGTCGCGGTCACCACCTCGTAGCCCTCGCGCTTGAGCAGGGTCTCCGCGGTGCGGCGGATGGTCTTGCTGTCGTCGATGACCATCACCTTGATGCCGGTGCTGGCGACGCCGTCAGTGTCTTCGGTCATGTATCGTGTCCACAGTCCAGCCCGACCGCCGCCCCGCCGGCGCCCTGACCCAACACCCTGTTTTCGCGGATCGGTAAGATGTCCTGCCCCGCATGCCCCCGACCAGCGTGCGACGATATCACAGGCCTCTTGATGACCGTGCGCTATCTTGCTGGAAGTTATACTAAGTTAACACAGGCCTCAGGCTGCACGACAGCCCGTCGGGCACGCGCCTACAAGGACTCCCCATGGCCACCGAAGCAATCGCCACGGTTCCCCATCTCACGACCGCACTCAACGGCCCGTTGCAGCAGATCGAGGCCCAGCTGCTCGCCCAGCAGGCGACCATCGAGGGGTGGTTGCGACGGCAATGGAGCGACACCCGCGCCCCCTTCTACGGTTCGGTCGACCTGCGCAACGCCGGCTTCAAGCTCGCCCCGGTCGACACCAACCTGTTCCCGGCCGGGTTCAACAACCTCAACCCGTCGTTCCTGCCGCTCTGCATCCAGGCGATCCAGGCCGCGGTCGAGCGCCTGTGTCCGACCGCGGCCAACATCCTGCTGATCCCCGAGAGCCACAGCCGCAACACCTTCTACCTCGAGAGCGTGGCGACCCTGGCCGACATCCTGCGCCAGTCCGGTTTCGCGGTGCGCCTGGCCAGTCTCGACCCGGATCTCGATGCGCCGCGCGACCACGCGCTGCCGTCGGGACGCACGCTGCGCCTCGAGCCGCCGCAGCGCGAGGGTCGCCGCGTCGGTCTGCCCGACTTCGACCCGTGCATGGTGCTGCTCAACAACGACCTCGCCGGCGGTCGCCCGCCGCTGCTCGAGGACCTCGAGCAGGTGGTGGTGCCGCCGCTCGGCCTCGGCTGGTCGAACCGCCTCAAGTCGCGCCACTTCGCCCACTACCAGGCGGTGGCCGACGAGTTCGCCGAGCTGGTCGGCCTCGACCCGTGGCTATTCGACCCGCTCAGTCGCAACTGCGGCGAGATCAACTTCATGAAACGCGAGGGCGAGGATTGCCTGGCGCGCAACACCGAGACCCTGCTGCAGGCGATCGCACTGAAGTACGCCGAGTACGGCATCGACCGCGACCCGTTCGTGGTGATCAAGGCCGACGCCGGCACCTACGGCATGGGCGTGATGACCGCGCACAGCGCCGAGGACGTGCGCGCGCTCAATCGCAAGCAGCGCACGCGCATGGCGGCGAGCAAGGGCGGCGCCAGCGTCAGCCGGGTGATCCTGCAGGAGGGGGTCTACACCTTCGAGACCTGGAACGGCGCCGTCGCCGAACCGGTGGTCTACATGATCGACCGCTTCGTCGTCGGCGGCTTCTACCGCGTGCACACCGCGCGCGGCGCGAACGAGAACCTGAACGCGCCCGGCATGCACTTCGAGCCCCTCGCCTTCGCCGACTGCTGCAACACCCCGGACCTCGGCCAGGTGCCCGACGCCGGACCGAACCGCTTCTACGCCTACGGCGTCATCGCCCGCCTCGCGCTGCTCGCCGCGGCACGCGAACTGGCCGAGCAGTGACCCGGAACGCGACCGTGAACGTTCGGCTTGGCGTGGTCATGGACCCGATCGGTTCGATCAGGACCTACAAGGACAGCACCTTCGCCATGCTGCTCGCCGCCCGGGCGCGCGGCTGGGAGGTGCGCTACATGGAGCTGGCCGATCTCTACCTCGACAACGGCACGGCATGCGCCCGTCACCGCGGCCTCGAGGTCACCGACCGCGACCATGACTGGTTCGCGTTCACCAACGAGGAGAGCGGGGCGCTGGGCGAGCTCGACGTCGTGCTGATGCGCAAGGACCCGCCGTTCGACACCGAGTACGTCTACGCCACCCACATCCTCGAGCTCGCCGAGCAGGCCGGTGCGCTGGTCGTCAACCGGCCGCAGGCCCTGCGCGACACCAACGAGAAGCTGGCCATCGCCCGCTTCCCGCAGTGCGCTCCGCCGACCCTGGTGACCCGCGACGCCGCGCGCCTGCGCGCCTTCGCCACCAAGCACGGCGACGTGATCCTCAAGCCGCTGCACGGCATGGGCGGCACCTCGGTGTTCCGCCTGCGCCCGGGAGATCCGAACCTCAGCGTGGTGGTCGAGACGCTGACTGGCCACGGCACCGAGTACGCGATGGCGCAGCGCTTCATCCCGGAGATCGCCGCCGGGGACAAGCGCATCCTGCTGGTCGACGGCGCACCGGTGCCCTACGCACTGGCGCGCGTACCGGCCCCCGGCGAGACGCGCGGCAACCTCGCCGCCGGGGCCACCGGCCAGGGGGTCGCGCTGAGCGAGCGCGACCGCTGGATCTGCGCCGAGGTCGGCCCGTGGCTGCGCGAGCAGGGCTTGCTGTTCGTGGGCCTCGACGTCATCGGCGACTACCTCACCGAGATCAACGTCACCAGCCCGACCTGCATCCGCGAACTCGACGCCCAGTACGGCCTCGACATCGCCGGCCAGCTGCTCGACTGCATCGAGCGCCGCCTGGTATGAGGCGTGTCGCGGCCCTTCTGGCGCTGGCGGTGCTGGCGGCGCCGCTCGCCGGCTGTGGCGAACCGCCGCGGCTGCGCGAGGAGCGCATCCAGGTCTTTGGCACCTGGGTCGACCTGGCGCTGTGGGGGGTCGACGACACCACCGCCGCGCGCGCGATCCGTGTCGTGCAGGGCGACCTCGGCGACCTGCACACCCGCTGGCACGCCTGGCAACCGGGCGAACTGACGCGCATCAACGCTGCGCTGGCCAGCGGCGAGGCGGTCGAGGTGGCCGCGACCATGCGCCCGGTGCTGGCGCGAGCGGGCGAACTGTCACGGCGCAGCGGCGACCTGTTCAACCCGGCGATCGGTCGCCTGGTCGGGCTCTGGGGCTTCCACGCCGATGCGCCGGCGAAGCGCGTCCCGCCTCCCGACCAAGCGATCGCGACCCTGGTCGCGGCCCGGCCGACCATGGGCGACCTGCGCTTCGACGGCGCTCGGCTGCACAGCGCCAACCCGGCCGTGCAGCTCGACCTCGGCGCCTTCGCCAAGGGCTACGGCGTCGACATCGCCATCGGCCGGCTGCAGGATCTCGGCGTCCGCCACGCCATGGTCAACGCGGGCGGCGACCTGCGCGTGCTCGGCCGGCGCGGCGACCGCCCGTGGCGCGTCGGCATCCGCGCCCCGGGCGGGGGGCTGCTCGCCGCCGTCGAGGTGACCGACGGCGAGAGCGTCTTCACCTCGGGCACCTACGAGCGCCAGTTCGAGTACGCCGGCACCCGCTACCACCACATCATCGACCCGCGCACCGGCTACCCGGCGCGCGGCCTGAGCTCGGTCACCGTGATCGGCCGCGACGGCGCAGAGGCCGACGCCGCCGCGACCGCGCTGCTGGTCGCCGGCCCCGACTGGCCGCGCACCGCGCGCGCACTCGGCCTCAGTGCGGTGCTCGCGGTCGACGAGACCGGCGACCTCGAGGCCACACCGGCGATGGCCGCGCGCCTGCAGTTCATCGACGCGCCGGCGCCGGTGCTGGGGATCGTCGCCCTGCCGGAGATATAATCGCGGCGTGTACCCGTTCCACCGCTTACCGACGCAGGGAACGGCCCGGTGAGTGCCGTGGCCACGGCTGCGCGGGTCACTCCCGAGGACCGGCTCGGCCTGACCCTGTTCCTGGCCGCGGCGGTGCACACCCTGCTGATCCTCGGCATCGGCTTCGACTTCCAGCCCCGGGTGCCGACCACGCCTCCGCCGCTGACCCTCGACATCGTCCTGGTCCACCACCGCAGCGAGACACCGCCGGAACGCGCCGACTACCTGGCCCAGGCGAGCCAGGACGGCGGGGGCAACACCGACGAGCAGGTGCGCCCGGAGGGACCGGTGTCGGTCCCCAACGTGCTGCCGACCCCGGGTGACGCCCCGGCCACGCTGGCCAAGAGCGCCCCGCCACCGACCCCGCCGCCGCAGCCACAGACCCTGGCCCGCCTCGAGACCCAGGCCGAGCTGCACCAGCCGCCGCCCCCGAACCCGGTCGAGGAGCGGCCGAAGCCCACCGCGGCCGAGCTCTACCAGCGCAGCCGGCAGATGGCCAGCCTCGCCGCCGAGATCAGCGATACCTTCCGCCTGCAGGCCGAGCGGCCGCGCAAGAAGGTGATCACCGCGCGCACCCAGGAGTACGTCTTCGCCGCCTACATGGACGCCTGGCAGCGGAAGGTCGAGCGCATCGGCAACCTCAACTACCCCGACGAGGCCAAGCGCCGCAGGCTGGCCGGGAGCCTGATCCTGCAGGTCGATCTCAACCCGGACGGCACGGTGCGCGACGTGGTGCTGCTGCGCTCGTCGGGGGAGAAGATCCTCGACGACGCCGCGGTGCGCATCGTCCGCCTCGCCGCCCCCTACGCCCCGTTCACCCCGGCGATGCGCGAAGAGAGCGACATCCTGCAGATCATCCGCACCTGGCAGTTCCTGGCCGGCAACCGCCTGACGGCCGGCTGAAGCCGGCGAGCCGGTGACGGTTCGCGATATACTGTTGCCATGAGCGGCCGCACCTTCCTGACCGACCAGTTCCTGGTCGCGATGCCCACCCTCGAAGATCCCAATTTCTCTCGCACCGTGACCTACATCTGCGAGCACAATGCCGAGGGGGCGATGGGCATCGTCATCAACCGCCCGCTGGAGCTGAAGCTCGACGAGGTGCTGCGCCACATGGACATCACGCTCGACGACACCAGCGCCGGGCAGATCCGCATCGTCCTCGGCGGTCCGGTGCAGCAGGACCGCGGCTTCGTGGTGCACAGCGGCACGTCGCGCTGGGAGTCGACCCATGCCATCAACGCCGAGGTCGGCGTGACCACCTCGCGCGACATCCTCGCCGCCATCGCCCGCGGCGATGGGCCGCCGCAGAGCCTGATCGCGCTCGGTTACGCCGGCTGGGGCAGCGGCCAGCTCGAGCAGGAGATGGCCGACAACGCCTGGCTCAGCACCCCGGCCGACCAGCGCATCCTGTTCGAGCTGCCCTTCGCCGAGCGCTGGGAGGCCGCCGCGCATCTGGTCGGGGTGGACCTGCTCAACCTGTCGAACGAAGTCGGCCACGCATGAGCGCACGCCCCGATGCCACGGCCGCCGGGCGCCCGGCGACCGACCGCCCCGAGGGCCCGGTGCTCGGTTTCGACTACGGGACCGAGCGCATCGGCGTCGCCGTCGGACAGACCCTGACCGGCACCGCCTCACCGCTGACCACGCTCGATGCCCACGGCCGCGATCCCGACTGGGCGGCGATCGACCGGCTGGTCGAGGAGTGGCGACCGGCGGCGCTGGTCGTCGGCATCCCGCGCAACATGGACGGCAGCGAGAGCGAGATGACCGCCCGCGCCAGCCGCTTCCTGCGCCAGCTGCGCGCGCGCCACCGCCTGCCGACCTTCGACGTCGACGAGCGGTTGACCACCTTCGACGCCGAGCAGCGGCTCGCCGCCGCCGGCCTGCCGCGCGACCGGGCACGCGGCGAGATCGACCGCGTCGCCGCGCTGCTGATCCTCGAAACCTGGTTCGCCGGCGAGGGCAGGGCGTGAAGGCCCCACCCGACGCCGAGGCGCTGCTCGGGGATCTGGCCGACGCGCTGGCCCGCTGGCTTGCCGCCAGCGGGCACGACGACCCGCTGATGGTCGGCATCCACACCGGCGGGGCGTGGGTCGCCGAGCGGTTGCACGCCCGCCTCGGCCTGGCCGAACCGCTCGGGCGCCTGGAGATCGCCTTCTACCGCGACGACTTCACCCGCGTCGGCATGCATCCCCAGGTGCGGCCGTCGCAGCTGCCGTTCGACGTCGAGGGGCGCCATCTGGTGCTGGTCGA
>JBFIFF010000032.1:0-11136 GCA_041602955.1 Gammaproteobacteria bacterium
AAGTTGAACACCGCGCCAACGATGCCGAACGCGTTCGGCTCGATGCCGAGGAACCAGTTCTGCGGCAGGTCTCCCATGAACGAGGTGCTGGCCACGAACATGATGCCCTTGTGCTGGAACACGTAGAGCAGCGTGACCGTGATGCCCGCGATCATGCCGAGGATGGCCCCCTCGCGATTCACGTGAATCGAGAAGATACCCATCATCAGCGCCGGGAAGATCGACGACGCCGCCAGACCGAACGCCAGGGCCACCGTGCCGGCTGCGAAGTCCGGCGGATGGAGACCGAGGTACCCGGCCAGGGCGATGGCACCGGCCATGGCGATACGCGAGGCCAGCAGCTCCGCCTTCTCCGAGATGTCCGGCATGAACACGCCCTTGAGCAGGTCATGCGAGATCGAGGAGGCGATCGCGAGCAGCAGGCCCGCCGCGGTGGAGAGCGCCGCCGCCAGACCACCGGCTACGACCAGCGCGATGACCCAGTTCGGCAGGCCGGCGATCTCCGGGTTCGCCAGAACCAGGATGTCGCGGTCAAGCTTGACCAGCTCGTTGCCGTTCCAGCCGTACTGCTTGGCCATCTCCTGCATCTTCGGGTCTTTGTCGTTGTAGAACTGGACACGGCCGTCGTTGTTCTTGTCCTCGAACCCGAGCAGGCCGGTCTTCTCCCAGTTCTTGAACCACTGCGGCGCCTCGTCGTAGTGCACCCACGCGCCCTCGGTCCCGAAGGTTCCGGGCTGGATGGTGTTCATCAGGTTCAGGCGAGCCATGGCGCCAACCGCCGGGGCGGTGGTGTACAGGATCGCGATGAACACCAGCGCCCAGCCAGCGGACGAACGGGCGTCCTTGACCTTCGGCACGGTGAAGAAGCGGATGATGACGTGCGGCAGGCCCGCGGTACCGACCATCAGCGACAGGGTGTAGGCCACCATGTTGGTGTGACTGAGGCGGAACTTGTCGGTGTAACTGCCGAAGCCGAGTTCCGTCAGCACCTGGTCGAGACGGTCGAGCAGGTAGGTGCCACTGCCGTCGGCCATGGTGCTGCCGAGACCCAGCTGCGGGAGCGGGTTGCCGGTCAGCTGCAGCGAGATGAAGATCGCCGGGATGGTGTAGGCGGTGATCAGCACGCAGTACTGGGCAATCTGGGTGTAGGTGATGCCCTTCATGCCACCGAGCACGGCGTAGACGAACACGATGCCCATGCCGATGTAGAGGCCGGCTTCGTAGCTCACCGCCAGGAAGCGGGAGAAGGCCACGCCGATACCCTTCATCTGGCCGATAACGTAGGTCACCGAGGCGATGATCAGGCAGATGACCGCAACGATGCGGGCCGCCTGCGAGTAGTACCGCTCACCGATGAACTCCGGCACCGTGAACTTGCCGAACTTACGCAGGTACGGGGCGAGGAGCATCGCCAGCAGCACGTAGCCGCCGGTCCAGCCCATCAGGAACACCGCGCCGCCGTAGCCGAAGAAGGCGATCAGGCCCGCCATCGAGATGAACGACGCCGCCGACATCCAGTCGGCCGCGGTGGCCATGCCGTTGGCGACCGGGTGAACGCCCTTGCCGGCGACGTAGAACTCGCCGGTGGTGCCCGCACGGGCCCAGATCGCGATGCCGATGTAGAGCGCGAAGGTCGCGCCCACAACGACATAGGTCATAGTTTGAAGATCCATGGTCGGTTATCTCCCCCTCAGTCTTCTTCGACGCCGTGCTCCCGATCGAGCTTGCCCATCTGCTTGGCATAGACATAGATCAGGATCAGGAACGTATAGATGGAACCCTGCTGCGCGAACCAGAAACCGAGCTTGTAGCCGCCGATCTTGATCGCGTTCAGGGGTTCCACAAGGATGATGCCGAACAGGAACGAGCAGGCGAACCAGATCACCAGCAGAATGCTGACCAACCTGAGGTTCGCCTTCCAGTACGCTGCGGCAGAGGCGTTTAGAGTCATCTGACTTTTCCTCCTCGCTGTTTACGCTGTTGCAACTTTGCCGGTGAGCACGCCACGTGATCCCTTGTCACTGAGTTCTCTCGCGTGGCGCCCGTAGCGATTAATCCGTTAACCCTGGGACATCCCACCGACCTCAGTAGAAGCAGGATACGGGCCAAGCCGCTTGAGATGACATAACCTGTTGTTATACATACTTTCGTGTCTCGAGATCACGACCTTCTGCGCCACGCAATGTTACGGTGGGTAACGCATGCAGCCGACCCGGGTAACACCGGGGCGTTACCTCGCGTAACAATTGGGGAACGGATCGGCGGCACGCGGCCCCGCCGGAGCGGGTGGTGGCTTGCCGAAACGGCAACGGGGCCTCGCGGCCCCGTTGCACACCTTCGTCATCCGGCCGACGACCCGCCGGCGGGCCTGGACTAGTGCTGGTGCACGTAGGTTCCCGGGGCGTCGCACAGCACCTCGTAGCCCTTGGCCGCGTTGCCGGTCCTGGGCGGCTTGACCTGCTTGCTGGCCTGCCCGCTCAGCCACGCCTCCCAGGTCGGCCACCACGACCCGTCGCGCTGCTCGGCCGAGGCCTTCCACGCCTCGGTGGTGAGGTTCTCGGCGCCCGGCGCGCGGGTCTGGACCTCGTGGCTGCGGCGCGGGTGGACCGGGCCGCAGACGATGCCGGCGTTGTGGCCGCCGGTGGTCAGGCAGAAGGTGACCTCGGACTCGGGCGCCAGCCCGTGGAACTTGTAGACCGAGATCCACGGCGCGACGTGGTCGGTCGTGGTACCGACGACGAATATCGGCACCGTGATGTCGGAGATCCGGATCGGCTTGCCCTCGACCTCGAAGCGCCCCTCGGCGAGGTCGTTGTTCAGGAACAGCTTGCGCAGGTACTCGGAGTGCATCCGGTAGGGCATGCGCGTGCCGTCGGCGTTCCACGACATCAGGTCGTTCATGAACTCCTCCTTGCCGAGGTAGTACTTGTCGACCATCGGGATCCAGACCAGGTCGTTGGAGCGCAACGCCTGGAACGAGCCGCCCATGTACTTGGAGTCGAGGAAGCCCTCCATGTGCATCAGGTCATCGAGCGCCTTGAGCTGGCTGTCGTTGACGAACATGCGGATCTCGCCGCCGTCGACGAAGTCGGCCTGGGCGGCGAAGAAGGTCAGCGACTTGAGGCGCTTGTCACCGTCGCGCGCCATGGTCGCCGCGGCGATCGACAGGATGGTGCCGCCGATGCAGTAGCCGACCGCGTGGATCTTGCGCCGCGGCATCACGGCGCTGACCGCGTCGAGCGCGGCCATGACGCCGAGCTTGCGGTAGTCCTCCATGTCCAGGTCGCGGTCGGCCTCGGTCGGGTTGAGCCACGAGATCATGAACACCGTGTGGCCCTGCTCGACGAGGTAGCGGACCATGGAGTTCTTCGGCGAGAGGTCGAGGATGTAGTACTTCATGATCCACGCCGGCACGATCAGGATCGGCTCGGCGTTCACCGCCGGCGTCTTGGGGCTGTACTGGATGACCTCGATCAGGCGGTTGCGGTAGATCACCTTGCCCTCGGTGACGGCCACCTGCTTGCCAGGAATGTAGTCCTCGTGCACCTGCGGCTTGGACTTCTTGAGGTTGTCCATGACGTCCTCGAGCGCCTTGGCCGCGCCGCGCACCAGGTTCTGGCCCTTTTCGTCGCGGATCGCCTGCAGCACGTCGGGGTTGGTCAGCGGATAGTTCGACGGCGACAGCGCCGCGAGCAGCTGCGAGGTCATGAACGAGAACACGGCCTGGTGCTCCTCCTCCATGCCCGGCAGCCCCTGGGTCATGGAGTCGATCCAGTTCTCGACCATCAGGTAGGACTGGGCCATGACGTTGAACGGCCAGCTCTGCCACGCGTCGGAGGCGAAGCGGCGGTCGCCCTTCTTGGCCTGGAACGGCGACTCGGTGCCGGGGACGAACGGCGCGGCGAGGGCGTAGCGGAACAGGTCGGTGGTCTTGTTGACCGCGTCCTGCGCCAGGTTCCCGAGCATGCCCGGGTTCGCGGTCAGGTGGGTCAGCCACTCGATGTAGGCCTCCGAGAGCATCGCCGGGGAGAGACCGCCGGCCATCTGCGCCATGCCGCGGCGCAGCCGGCGGTTGAGTTCGGCGGAGGACTCGTCGTCGAGAAACGGCCAGTCGACCTCGATCTCGGCGAGCTTTTTCATGAAGTTCTCGCCCTTCGGGTCGATCATCTTCTGCACGGTCTGCTGGCTGGCGGCCATGACGCTCCCCTGTTTCTGGACCGCGCCAGACCCCTGGGCCCGCCGCGGCAGCAAATGGTCAAATGGTTGAACCGGCTAATTATATTGCGATGCAGCATCGCGGTCCAGAGGCGCGTTCCGCCACGCCGCTGACGCGGCTCGGGCGCACACGGGAGGGCGCGTGCCGTCAGGTGGCCAGGCGACGGTAGGTCTCGGTCACCTCGAGCGGCAGCCGCGCCACCTCGTCGACGACCACGTGGCGGGCCCCTCGGGCGAGACCAGGCGTGCCTCGGGCACCACCGCGCGCACCGCCTCGGCCACCGCGCGCCAGGCGTGGGGGCGGTTGCGCACGGAGATCCACAGCAGGTTGAGCCTGAGGTTGCAGTCGGCGAAGACCACCGACCCGCGCTGGCGCCACAGCACCGCGTCGAGGCGCGCGAGCAGGGCGCGCTGCGCCTCCGGGGGCCGCTGGCGCAGGCCGGGGAGCAGCATCATGAAATCGCCCAGCCGCGTGCCGTCGGCGTCGCGGGTCGGCACCCGCTGCCAGAGCGGCGTGGCCGGGTGCACCCCGGTCGCCGCGCGCAGCCCGTGCAACGCCTGGGGGGCGGTGGGACGGGGCGCCACCGGGCCGTGGCGTCAGCGCAGGGCGGGGTTGAGGGTGTAGGTGCCGGTGAGCTGGGCCTGGCCGAGCACGTGGCCGCTGATGGCACGCAGCACCTCGGGCCCGTCGAAGCGGCCGTCGACCGGGCAGCGGTCGATGTCGAGGGCGTAGAGGGTGAAGACGTAGTGGTGCAGCAGGGTGTCGTTCCACGGTGGGCACGGGCCGTCGTAGCCGTAGTAATCGCCCTGCATGTCGCCGTCGCCGGCGAACCAGTCGGTGTAATTGTTGACGCCGCTGCGGGTCCCGTTCGGACCCTCCGGGCCCGGCTTGCCGCCCGGCGAAACGGCGTCGGAGAAGGCGCCCTCGGCCAGCTCGTCGGCCTCGGCGTCGATGTCGACCAGCACCCAGTGGTAGAAGTCGACGCGCGGCAGGTCGGCGGGCACCTCGCGCCCCTCCTGGTTGACGTCGTCGCCGACGCTCGGCACGTCGGGGTCGTGGCAGATCAGCACCAGCGAGCGGGTGCCATCGGGCAGGCCGCCCCAGTAGAGGCCGGGGTTGACGTTCTCCGACAGCGTGACGTGGCTGTCGGCGTCGAAGGCGCCGAAAGCGTAACGCTCGGGGATCGGCTCGCCGTCCTTGAAACCGGTGCAGAAGAGTTTCATCGCGCCACCTCCGAGGGCCTGCGACTTTCCGGGGCCAATGTAGCACAGCCCCCCGGGGTCACCGCGCGTGCCGCACGGCGGCGACGGACTCGCCGTCGGCGGCCGGCTCCGGCGGCGCGGCCAGGTCGGCCAGGGTCGCCCCCGCGAGCTGGCGCTCGGTCGCCGACTCGATCCCGGCGAGCAGTGCGTCGACCGGCGCCAGCTCGGCATCGGCCGCCCGCATCACGCCCTCGACGCCGCGCGCGTCGCGCACCACGTCGAGGATCGCGGCGAGGCCGATGGCGGCCAGCTCGCGCGCCGGCAGCAGCGCCGGCGGGTCGTCGGCGGTGCGCGTGAGGTAACCGGCCGCGACCAGCGGTTCGAGCAGTGACTGCACCAGGATCTCGGGCAGGCCCAGGCGCGTCGCCAGCCACGCCGTCGTGCAGGGTGGATCGCCGCGCCGGAAGCGGCCGGCGATCAGCTGCAACGCGGCCAGCGCACCGCGCTCGCGCTGGCGGTTGCTCAGCGTCGGGTTGGTCGGTCCGTGTGGCAGGTACTCCGGGTGCTGGTGGTAGAAGGCGACGCTGGCCCCGGTGAGCAGGATCAGCCAGCTCACGAACAGCCAGATCATGAACAGGATCATGGTCGCGAACGCCGAGTAGATCGCCGTGTAGTTGCCGGAACCGGCGACGAACGACGTGAACGCCCAGCCGACGCTCTCCCAGAGCAGCCCGGCGACGAGCGCGCCGAGGAGTGCCGAGCCGACGCGCACCCGGGTGTTGGGCACCAGCAGGTAGACCAGGGTGAAGGCGGTGATCACCAGTGCGTACGGCAGCAGCCGGCCGAACAGTTCGAGCACCGGGCCGAGCGCCCGCGCCACGCCGGCCACCTGTTCGCTGTGGGCGATGCTCGCGGTCAGGCCGAGCGCAGAGACCACCAGCACCGGGCCGACCAGCAGCACCGAAAGGTAGTTGCTGAAGCGCTCGCGGAACGAACGGTGCGTGGTCACCCGCCAGGTGTCGTTGAACGCCGCCTCGATCTTCTGGATCAGCGACACCACGGTGAAGATCAGGAAGGCGAGGCCGACGGTGCCGAGGACGTCGGCACGGATGTTCTCGACGAAGCCGATCACCCGCGAAGTGATCTCCACCCCCTGCTGGCCCAGCGGCTCGAGGAGGTTGAGCAGCAGCGGTTCGACCCGGTAGTGGACGCCGAGGCCCTTGAGCACCGAGAAGCTCACCGCCAGCAGCGGGACCAGCGACAGCAGCGTCGTGTAGACCAGGCTCATCGCGCGCAGGGTCAGCTGCCCGGCGGCCAGGTCGCGGATCACCGCGTGCAGGATGCGCAGCAGGCGCAGCGGCACGGCCCGCCTGGGGGGCAACGCACCGAGGTCGGTCTGCCAGACCAGGCGTTGCGCGGCCGCGGCGATCTCGTTCAGGCGCTTCACGCCCACCCCCGACGGCACGGCGTCGGGCGGCCGGGTCGGCAGCCCGCAGGACAGTGATGCATGTCAATTACTCTCAAGGCCCGGATCCCTATCATCGAGTCGTAGCTCGATTGCGAGTTGCGTTTACCTCCTCCATTTGTTCGCCCGGCCACCCCCGCCGGGCTATTTTTTTCTCCTTATTCTCGCCACCGGTACCACGGCCGGCCGTCAGCGCAGGACCGCCCGGGTCGGCCACGCATCGGTCCGCACCGAGGAGGGCTGGAAGGGTCTGCAGGGTTCGGACGACCGGGCGGTCAGCGCCCGTCGTGGTGACGAGCCGCGCTACTTGAACGCCTCGACGCCGACCCGTTCGCACTTGCGGTACGGGTTGGTCAAGACGACCTTGGTCACCCTGATCTCGTAGCGCGCGTTGGGGCCGAGCAGCCCGGTAATCAGCCGGATCGGGACCCCTTCGCCGATGCGCGTGTGCGGCAGGCCGGTCACGTCGTAGTTCCACACCTGCCAGCCCATGCCGAGCCCCGACGCGCGGTTGAAGAAATTGAGGTAGATCCACGCCGGGCCAAGCTCGTTGGGGGTCGAGCCGACGCAGCCGATGCTGCCGTCATCAAACACCTGGAAATCGGTCGGTGCCGCGCTGTTGCTCTCCTCGTGGTAGACCACGCAGCTGAAACCGAAACCGTTGTCCTTGGCCAGTGCGTGCGCCTCGGCGGCGGTGAACGAACAGCGCTCGGCGTAGGCGGCCCCGCTGGCTCCGAGCAGCGTGGCGCTGAGGACGAGGCCGAGGCGGCCGAGCCGGGGGTTGCGGCGACTCTTCTCCATGTAGTTTCTCCTGCATGCCGGGGCACCGTGCCCACGGCCCCCGTGCGGGGTCCGCCCTAAAGATAGCACCTGCAGGCGGGTCCGCATGCCTGCCGGGGCTCAGGCGTCCAGCTGGCGCGGACCGAGCCCGACGCCGTCGAGTCGCCGCCCGGTGAAGTGCACGAAGCCCTGCTGTCGCGAGGCCCCGTCGACCGAGTAGTCGAACTGGTAGACGCGGCACAGCACCAGCCGGCCGGCCGCGTCACGACATGGGCGCAGGCGGCGCAGCGCGACGGTCTCCTCGAGGAACTGCACGCCGTCGGCATCGCACGCCCCGCGGGCCGCGCGGGTTGCGCGCTCGCGCACCTGCAGGCTGGCGTGCCAGAACCAGCCGAGCGCGGCGAGTCCGAGCAGCCAGAGCAGGGTCGTGTCGAAGTACACGGCGTCACTCCATCCCCGGCACGGCCGCGACCAGTTCGCGCAGCAGGGCCGTGGCGAAGCTGCCGGCGGGCAGCGCGAAGGCCAGCTCGAGCACACCGTCGTGCAGCGTCCAGTCGAGTTCCGCCGCGCGCGCACGCAGGGCGCGTCGGCCGGCCTCGAGGCCGAAGTTCTCGAGCCCCTCGCGCCAGGCGGCGAACGGGGCGAGGCAGGCCCGCTCGTAGTCGCCCGCCGCGCCGTCGCCCAGGTCGCTGCCGCGGCCCCACAGCGGGGCGCTGGGATGGACCTCGAGGGCGGCGATGCGCGCCGGCAGCGCGGCATCGTCGGCCGCGCAGATGAAGAAGCTGCGGCGCCCGTCGAGCACCAGCGGCTCGCCGTCACGCGCCCGTTCCCAGCTGCCGTCGGCGATGCGCGCGGCCGCCACCGCGTTGAACAGCAACGCACGTGCGGCCGACAGGTAGAGGCTGCGCTGCTCGCGCCCGACACGGCCGGCACGGCCCGCGAACAGGCGCTGCGCCGCCGCCAGGTTGCCGGCGTCGCGGCCGAACCGCTGCGGGCCGAACAGGTTGGGGAACCCGCGGCGCATGACCGCGTCGAGACACGCGGCGAGGCGTTCCGCGTCACCCGCGACCCGGTGCACGCGCAGCCGGAAGCGGTTGCCAACCAACGCACCGCGACGCAGCTTGCGTCCGTGGCGCACCGCTTCGACAACCCGCACGCCCGGCGCGTCCAGCGCCTGCCAGTCCGGCTCGGGACGCCCGGCGAGACCGACGCTGAACCACTGGCGGGTGACCGCAAAGCGGTCCTTGAGCCCGGCGTAGCCGACGTCGCGGCGCGGCACCCCGGCCAGCGCGGCGAGCCGCCCGGCGACCCAGGCGGTGTTGGCGTCGCGCTTCTCGACGTGCAGCAGGACGTGCTCGCCGCGGCCGTCGGCGGCGAAGTCGAGACGCTCCTCGACGACGAAGTCCTCCGGCGCGACGCGCACGAGGCCGCTCAGTGGTGGGCCTCCGAAGGCGAAGGGGCGCGGCAGGCCGTCGGGCGCGAGCCCAGGCCACGGGTCGGCAGTCATGCGGCGTCCTACTCGTCGAGCAGCACGACGGCGAACGCGGCGATGCCCTCGCCACGCCCGGTGAAGCCCATGCGCTCGGTGGTGGTCGCCTTGAGGTTGATCCTCCCCGGCGGCATCCCGAGGTCCGCGGCCAGCCGCTCGCGCATGGCGTCGACGTGCGGCGCCAGGCGCGGGTGCTGCGCGACCACGGTCAGGTCGACCGAGACGACCTCGAGGCGCTGTTCGTCGAGCTGGGCCATGACCCGACGCAGCAGCACCCGGCTGTCGATGCCGGCGAAGGCGGGGTCGGCGTCCGGGAAGTGGCGGCCGATGTCGCCCAGGCCGGCGGCACCGAGCAGGGCGTCGCACAGCGCGTGGATCACCACGTCGCCGTCGGAGTGCGCCTCGAGCCCCTGGTCGTGCGGCACCTTGACGCCGCCCAGCACCAGCGGCCGGCCGGCGGCGAAGCGGTGGGCGTCGAAGCCGTGGCCTATGCGCATCGCGCCGCCGCCTCGCGCCCGAGGTACCAGCCCGCCAGGTCCAGGTCCTCGGGGCGGGTGATCTTGAGGTTATCGGCATGCCCCTCGACCAGCCGCGCGGCGTGACCGGCGCGCTCCATCGCGAGCGCCTCGTCGGTCACGTCCGGGTGGGCCTCGAGGGCGTCGCGCAGCAACCCGAAGCGGAACATCTGCGGAGTCTGCGCATGCCACAGCACGTCGCGCGGGACCGTGGCATCGACCCGGTCGCCAGCCGCCACGCGCTTGATGGTGTCACGCACCGGCACCGCGAGCAGACCACCGACCGGGTCGCGGGCCAGCGTGGCGAGCAACCGATCGAGGTCGGCACGGCGCAGGCACGGCCGGGCCGCGTCGTGCACCAGCACCCAGTCGTCCGCCGCGGCGCGGTCGGCCAGCGCAGCGAGGCCGCGGCGCACCGAATCGGCGCGCTCGGCGCCGCCGTCGACGGGGGTGACCGCGGCGCGCAACGCCGGGTCGAGCCCGGGCCAGTGCGGGTCGCCGGGGGCGAGCACGACGACGATGCCGGCCAGCGCCGGGTGGCCGACGAAGCGCCGCAGGGTGTGCGCCAGCACCGGCTGCCCGGCCAGTTCGAGATACTGCTTGGGGCGATCGCCGCCCATCCGCGCGCCACTTCCGGCGGCCGGGATCACCACCCAGTGGCGCGGCATCGGCTCGGCGCTCATCGCGACGCCCCGGGCTCGGGTGGCGGGGGCTCCTCGACCAGCTGGAAGAAGGTCTCGCCGCGCCCGACCATGCCGAGCTCGCTGCGCGCGCGTTCCTCGATGGCGGCGAACCCCTGGCGCAGGTCGGTCACCTCGGCCTCGAGCGCGGCATTGCGCTCGCGCAGCTGGGTGTTCTCCTCCTGCTGGGTGGCGATCTCCCTGCGCAGCTGGCGCACCTCGAGCAGGCCCCCGTCGCCGAACCAGAGCTTGAATTGCAGCACCAGGAGCAGCAACAGCAGAAGCGCGATCAGCGCGCGCATGGCGTCGGCAGCCGCTCCCCTGCCGCGGCCTCAGCCAACCAGCTGCCGGAAGGCGGCACGCCCGGCGTAACGCGCGCCATCGCCGAGTTCCTCCTCGATGCGCAGCAGCTGGTTGTACTTGGCCACACGGTCGGTGCGCGACAGCGAGCCGGTCTTGATCTGGGTCGCGCTCGTGGCGACGCTCAGGTCCGCGAGGGTGGTGTCCTCGGTCTCGCCCGAGCGGTGCGAGATCACCGAGGTGTAGCCGGCGGCGGTCGCCATGCGGATCGCCTCGAGGGTCTCGGTCAGGGTGCCGATCTGGTTCAGCTTGATCAGGATCGAGTTGGCGACGCCCTGGTCGATGCCCTCGCGCAGGATCGCCGGGTTGGTCACGAACAGGTCGTCGCCGACCAGCTGCACACGGTCGCCGAGACGCTCGGTGAGCCGTCTCCAGCCGGCCCAGTCGCCCTCGTCCATGCCGTCCTCGATCGACAGGATCGGGTAGCGG
>JBFIFF010000033.1:0-11124 GCA_041602955.1 Gammaproteobacteria bacterium
GGCAAGACTCCTGGCCAGCGCGAGCTCGTGCCATGCCGAGGGGTTGCGCGGGTCGAGGTCGACGGCGGTCTGCAGGTGGCGGCACGCCTCGCTCGCGTTCCGGCATTCGAGGTCGGCATGGCCGCGAATGATCCATGCTTCGGCGTCGCGCGGTGCCAGGCGGTTCACTTTGGCGGCCTCCTGAGCTGCCTGTGCCGGTTGGCCCGCCATGATCAGTCCGTGACCCAGGAGCTTGAGCACCTCCACGTCGCTGGCACGCTTGCGCAGCAGCCGGCGACACAGGCGCACGGCGCCCGCCGCATCACCGGCACGCAGTGCGTCGAGTGCCTTGTCGAAGGCCTGGTCTGGTTGTCTCATGCAGGAGTAGCCATGCTCCAGTGCAAAACCGGCCTGGCGACGGGCGCGGAGCGTCTCTTCTCGGCATCGGGGTCGGCTTGCGCACGTCCGGCCAAGCAGAGGTCCGGGTGAGTTCTCCGCGCTGCAGCCTGCGGCAGGAACGCACCGCCCCGGTGGCGCGAGCGACGCCTCCCCGGAACGAGTTCGCAGGAACTGTCGCGGGCTTCCAATCCGTTCCGTCCAGTCGTGCGGGGTGAGAGTGTAAACCACGCATCGGTTAGAATCCGGGCCGATGAACGCCCCGGTCTCCCAGGCGTGTTGCCGCCGGTTCGCACTGGCCGGGCTCCTCGCCATCTCTCCCCTGCACGCCGAGGAGGCGCGCCCGGTCACCACCGCGCCGCTCGGCGGGCTGGCGGTGTCGGCAGCGCTTGACGCCCCGGCCGAGGTGGTCAGCCTCAACCGTGCCGTGCTCAGCGCCGAGCTCAACGCGCGCGTCGTCTCGGTGCGCGCGGAGGTCGGCGACCGCGTGGCGGTCGGCGACGTGCTGGTCGAACTCGACTGCCGCGACCACCGGGCGCGTGCCGAGCAGGCCGAGGCCGCGCTGGCCGCCCATGAGGCGCAGATCGGCTTCGCCGAGTACCGCAGCAAGCGGGCGCGGGCCCTGTCCGAGCGCAACGCGGTCGCCGAGGAGGCGCTGCGCGAGCGCGAGAGCACGCTGGCGCGACTGGTCGCCGAGCGCGACGGCCAGCGTGCCGCACTCGCGGTGGTGCGCCTGCAGGTCGAGCGCTGCCGGGTGCGTGCGCCGTTTGCGGCGGCCGTGGTCGCGCGGCCGGCCCAGCTCGGCGCCCTCGCCGCGCCGGGCACGCCGCTGGTCGAGCTGCTCGACGTCGACTCCGTCGAGGTGCGCGCCCGGGTGCGGCGCAGCCTGGTGACGGGACTCGACGCCGTGGCCGACGTGGTCTTCCACGACGGCGTCCGGGCTTACCCCCTGCGCCGCCGCGCCGTGCTCCCCGACGTCGACCCGCGCGGCGACAGCATCGAACTGCGCCTGACCTTCACCGCCGAGCGAGCCGCGCCCGGCACGCCGGGCCGGCTGGTGTGGCGTGCCGCGGGGCTGGCCCTGCCCCCGGACCTGGTCGAGCAGCGCGACGGCGTCGCCGGCGTGTTCGCCGTCGTCGACGGTCGCGCGCACTTCGTCGCGCTCGCGCACGCCCAGGAGGGGCGGCCGGTGGTCGTCGACCTGCCCGCCGACACGCCGCTGGTGGTCGACGGTCGCGCCGGGCTCAGGGACGGCGACCCGGTGCGCGTCGTCGACTGACGTGTACGAGCGCCTGCTCCGCAACCACGTCCTGACCAACCTGGCCTTCGTGCTGGTGCTGGTGATGGGCGTGGTCTCCTACCAGCTGTTGCCGCGCGAGCAGGATCCGACCATCAACTTCAACTGGATCCAGGTGCAGACCTTCCTGCCCGGGGCGTCGGCCGAGGACGTCGAGAAGCTGGTCACCGATCCGCTCGAGGAGGCGCTGACCGGACTGTCCGACATCCGCTTCGTCTCCAGCACCAGCCGCGAGAGCGTCTCGAGCATCCTGATCCGCTTCAACGACCTCCCCGAGCGGGACTTCGACAAGCGGGTCACCGACCTGCGCCGCGAGATCCAGGCCAAGACCAACAGCGAGCTGCCCGCCGAGGCCGAGGACCCGTTCATCCAGGAGATCACCACCGCCAACGCCTACCCGACGGCGACGCTGGTGGTGGCCGGCGAGGTCGCAGCCGAGGCCCTGCGTCGCGAGGCGCGGCGCATCGAGCGCGACCTGGAACGGTTGACCGGGGTCGACCGCGTCGACGCCATCGGCCTGCGCGACCCCGAGTTGCAGGTGCGCTACGACCCGGAACGGGTCTCGGCGCTGGGCCTGAGTCCGACCGGGGTGGCCGACAGCGTCGCGCGCTACTTCCGCGACACCGCCGGCGGCACCCTGCGCCTGGGCGAGCAGGAGTGGCTGCTGCGCCTGGTCGGCAAGCGCGCCGACCCCGACTACCTCGCCTCGATCCCGTTGCTGACCGCCAACGGCGAGGTGACGCTCGACCAGGTCGCCGAGGTGGTTCGGGCGCGCGCGGACGCCGACCGCCTGGTCAGCTTCGGCGGGGCGCCGGCGGTGATGATGATGGTGTTCAAGCAGCCGGAGGCGAACATCATCGAGCTGGTCGCCCGTCTGCGCGACTACATCGACGGCCAGGCCCCCAACACGTCAGCCACCGGGGTCGCGATCACGCTGGTCGACGACCAGACCACCATCACCCGCTCGGCGCTGCGGGTGATGGAGCGCAACGCCCTGCTCGGCCTGGCCCTGGTGCTGGGGGTCACCTGGCTGTTCCTCGGCTCGCGCATCGCGCTGCTGACCAGCATCGGCATCCCGTTCACGTTGGCCGGGACCTTCTGGGTGCTCGGCACGATCGGCATGACGCTCAACGTCATGGTGCTTCTCGGCGTGGTGATCTGCCTGGGCATGATCGTCGACGACGCGGTGGTGGTGGTCGAGGCGATCTACTACCGCATGGTCCGTGGCGAGAGGCCGATCCCGGCGGCCATCGCCTCGCTCAGGGAGGTGTTCGCCCCGGTCACCACCTCGGTGCTCACCACCATGGCCGCCTTCTCCCCGTTGATGCTGATGCCGGGCATCGTCGGCAAGTTCATGCTGGTGGTGCCGCTGGTGGTGACCACGGCGCTCGCGATCAGCCTGATCGAGGCGTACTGGATGCTGCCGGCCCACGTGCACGCCTTCGGCGTCAGCTTCCACCGGCCGGGCCGCGTGCAGCTGGCACGCACCCGGGCCATCCACTGGATCCGCGTGAAGTACACGCGTCTCCTGATCCGGGTGCTGCGCTGGCCGCGCCTGGCGCTGCTGCTGGTGCTGCTGTTCATGGGGGCGAGCTTCGCCACCCTCGCCGCCGGCATGATCCGGCTGGAGTTCTTCGCCTTCGACCCGGTGCGGCTGTTCTACGTCAACGTCGAGATGCCGGCCGGCACCTCCCTGGAGAAGACCCTCGACCGGGTCGAGGCGGTCGAGCGGCGCATCCGCGCCCACGTGCGCCCCGGCGAGGTGCGCGAGATGGTCGGTTACGCGGGGCTGATGCTGACCGAGACCGAGCCGCTGATCGGTGACAACTGGGGCCAGCTGTTCGTGAGCCTCAATCCGCGCAGCGACGGCCTGCGCAGCGTTGACGAGATGATCGCCGCGGCGCGAGACGATGCCCTGGCGGTGCCCGGACCAAGCGACATCTCCTTCCTGCGCATCTCCGGCGGGCCCCCGGTGACGCGGCCGATCAAGGTGAAGGTCCGCGGCGACGACTTCGCCGCGATCCGTGCCGCGGCGGCCGACCTGAAGCTCTTCATGGCGACCGAACCGGCGATCTTCGACGTCATCGACGACGACCGCGAGGGGCGCAGGGAGTTGGCGCTCACCTACGATTTCGATGGCGTGCGGCGGAGCGGCGTCGACCCCGGGACGGTGGCGCGGCTGGTGCGCCTGAGCGGCGACGGCGAGGTGGTCGCGAGCCTCCAGCACCAGGGTGAGAAGGTCGAGGTGCGGGTGCGGGCGAGGGACGGCCGCGGCGGCGACGTCGACGGCGTGCTGCGCCAGACCGTCGTCCTGCCCGACGGCGGCGAGGTGGCGCTGGGCCGGCTGCTGACCCCGAGCTACGGCCGCGCGATGGGCAGCATCCGCCACTACAACTTCCGCCGCGCCATCACCGTCGAGGCGGACATCGACAAGCTCGCGCTCGACACCCGCGAGGCGAACCGGCGCATCCAGGCGCACTGGGAGACCATCCGCGGCAACCACCCGGGCATCGATCTCGACTTCACCGGCGAACTCGACGACATCCAGGAGAGCCTCGACTCCATCGCCGTGCTGTTCGTGTTCGGCGTCGGCCTGATCTACCTGATCCTCGGCACCCAGTTCCGCAGCTACTTCCAGCCGCTGATGATCCTGGTCACGGTGCCGATGGCGTTCACCGGCGTGATCCTCGGCCTGCTGATCACCGACAACCCGCTGAGCCTGTTCACCCTCTACGGCATCGTCGCGCTGTCGGGCATCGCGGTGAACGCGGCGATCGTCCTGATCAGCGCCGGCAACGCCCGGCTGCGCATGGGCATGAGCCCGCTGCACGCCACCCTCTACGCCGCGCGGCGGCGCGTGATCCCGATCCTGATCACCTCGCTGACCACCGTCGCCGGGCTCTTGTCGCTGGCGACCGGGCTGGGCGGCAAGTCGCTGCTGTGGGGGCCGGTGGCGACGGCGATCGTCTGGGGGCTGGTCTTCTCGACCGTGCTGACGCTGCTGGTGGTGCCGCTGCTGTTCCGGCTGTTCATGGCCTGGTCGCTGGAACGGCGGGCACGGCGCCGGGCGGCGCGCGCGGCGGCGGTTCCACCCTAGGGCGGGGGCTCCTCACCACCGCCGGCCATCCCGAGCCTGCGGACCGAACGCTCAGCCCGCGGCGGTACGCGTGAGCGCGGTGTCGAGCAGCCGGCGTAGCGTGGCGGCATCGTCGCCCAGCGTCGAGCGCAGCCGTTGCTCGGTGACTTCCCAGAGCGGGTGGGCCGCAGCGTAGAGCCGGCGGCCGGCCTGGGTCAGCCCGACCGAGCGCTGGCGCCGGTCGCTGCCGGTCGCGATCAGCACCCAGCCCGAGCGCACCAGCGGGCGCAGGTTGCGGGTCAGGGTCGTGCGGTCCATCTCCAGCCGCTCGGCCAGTTCCGAGATCGACAGTCCGCCCTCGCGGGCGACGTTGGCCAGCACGACGTACTGGGAGAGGCGCAGGCCAACGGGGCGCAGCGCCGTATCGTAGAGGCGGGTGACGCGGCGGGCCGTGCGTCGCAGCATCGAACAGGTGCACGGGGAGGCGACGGGTGCGGCGGTTTCGTGACGCTTGACAGCCATAAGGGACAATGTGTAAATGCACTAGTGTAATTACACTTGATACTAGGCCCGGGCGGCCCCGGCTGTCCACCCCCGCCTGCAGGTCGCCGGTTCCCTCGCGGCCCGCTTGAGGAGAGGTCCATGAACGACTCGGCCCGACCCGACTGGCGCACCCCGGCGCTGGTGATCACCGCCGGCTGCCTGGTGGCCATGCTCGGTTTCGGGCCGCGCTCGGTGCTCGGCCTGTTCCTCGAGCCGATGACCCTGGCGCGCGGCTGGAGCCGCGAGACCTTCGGCCTGGCGATGGCGATCCAGAACCTCTTCTGGGGCGCCGGGGTGCCGGTGGCCGGGGCGCTCGCCGACCGTTACGGCCCGGCCCGGGTGCTGGTGGTCGGCGCGCTGATGTACGCCCTCGGCCTGTGGGGCATGGCGACCACCGAGTCGGCCACGATGCTGCACCTCGCCGGCGGCGTGCTCACCGGCCTCGGCGTCGCGTTCACCGCGTTCTCGCTGGCGCTGGCGGCGATGGCGCGCGTCGTCGGACCCGAGAAGCGCTCGCTGATCCTGGGCCTAGGCACGGCGTCGGGCTCGATGGGCCAGGTGGTCTTCTCGCCGCTCGGCCAGGCCGGCATCGCCGCGCTCGGCTGGCAACCGGCGCTGCTGCTGCTCGGCGCCTCGACGCTGCTGATCCTGCCGCTCGCGTTCGTGCTGCCGTCGTCGACCGCGGTCAAGGGCGAGGCGCACAGCGACCAGCGGCTCGGCGAGGCGCTGCGCGAGGCGCTGAGCCACCGCGGCTACGTGCTGCTGACCACCGGCTTCTTCGTCTGCGGCTTCCACGTCGCGTTCATCACGGTCCACTTCCCGGCCTACGTGGCCGACCTCGGCCTCGGCGCCCAGGTCGGCGCCTACGCCATCGCCATCATCGGGCTGTTCAACATCGCCGGCTCGTTCCTCTCCGGTGCGGCGGGCCAGCGCTGGAGCAAGAAGGGCGGGTTGGCGGTCATCTACTTCGCCCGTGCGATCTGCATCACGGCGCTGCTGCTCGCGCCGAAGACCGAACTGACCATCTACCTGTTCGCGGGGGCGATGGGCATCCTGTGGCTGTCGACCGTGCCGCTGACCTCGGGCATCGTCGCGCAGGTGTTCGGGGTGCGTTACATGGCCACGCTGTTCGGCGTGGTCTTCTTCAGCCACCAGCTCGGCAGCTTCCTCGGCGTCTGGCTGGGCGGGCGTCTGTACGACACCATGGGCTCGTACGACCCGGTTTGGTGGGCCGGGGTCGCGCTGGGTCTGGCCGCCGCGGTCATCCACCTGCCGATCAACGAGCAACCCCTGGCGCGGCTGGCGCCGGTCAAGGCGGGGTAGCCGACGCGCAGCCCGCCGTTACGTCGCGCAGGTGCGCGAGCTGCCGACCAGGCGGGGTCTCGTCCTGCTGCGGCGATCCTGGGGGTCGGACTTTAGCCCGACCGAGGCCGTCTCGGACGAGGCGGGCTTTACCCCCGCGGCCCGGCGTCGAACGCGGCGAACCGCGCCAGCACGCCGCGGCTGACCGGGGTCTCGCCGACCGCATCGCGCAGGGCATCGGCAACGAGGCCCGCATCGGACAGCGCCGGCCGGTAATGATCGACGTGAGCGCGGGTCACCGCGGCATCGAACTCCGGGTGGAACTGCACCCCCCACGCGGCGGGGGCGCAGGCGAACGCGGCGTTCGGATCGGCGGCGGTGGAGGCCAGGCGGACGGCGCCCGGTGGCAGCGCGAGCACCGCCTGGCGATGGCTCATGTTGGCCGCGAAACGCGTCGGCAGCCCGCCGAACAGGCGGTCCTGGCGTGCCGCGGCGGTCAGTTCGACCTCGACCGTGCCGACCTCGACGCCGCGTGGGTTGTCGCCCACCCGGCCGCCGAGGGCGTGGGCGAGCAGCTGGTGGCCGAAGCAGATGCCGAGCACCGGCGTCCCGGCCGCCACCGCCCGTCGCAGCCATGCCGCCGTCGCCTCGGACCACGGCGCAAGGTCGGTGACCATCGCCGCCGACCCGGTCACGACCACCCGTCGACATGCTTCGGGTGCCGCGGGGAGCGCCCCGGTGCGGACGTCGACCACCTCGACGGGGCCCGCCGACGGCCCGAACCCGGCCGCGATCCACGCCTCGAAGTCGCCGGGGCAGCGGTCGAGCTCGGCGAGCTTGTCGCCCGCCTTGAGGATCAGCGTCGGGGCGGGGCCCATCAGCCGAGAAAGGCGTCGTCCGAGGCGAGCCACGCCCGCTCGTCGGGGGTGCTCTCCCGGCCGAGGATGGCGTTGCGGTGGGGGAATCGGCCGAAGCGCGCGATGATCGCGCGATGGTGCTCGGCCCAGCGCGTGTCGAGACCGGCGTCGTGGAAGAGTCGCAGGCTGCGTTCCTGGTCCTCGGGCGCTTCGCCGTGCATGAACGGCATGTACAGGAAACCCTTCTCCTCGTCGTCGAGCTCCCGGTCGAAGCCGCGGGCGATGGCCGCGTCGGCGACGCGCCGTGCGTCCGCCTCGGTCTCGAAGCTGCGCGGGCTGCCGCGGAACAGGTTCAGCGGCAGCTGGTCGAGCACGATGACCAGGGCCAGGGCGCCGCGCGGGGTGTCGGCCCACAGGTCGAGGGCGCCGTCGCGTGCGGCCTCCCAGGTGGTCATGTAACGGTCGCGCAGGAGGTCGTCGAAGGCCGGGGTGGAGTCGAACCAGCGTGGCCGGGCCGCGTCACCGAACCAGAAGCGCAGCAGGCCCTCCGGGTCGGCAATGCCCGGATCAGCCACCGCCGGCCCCCGTGCGTGCCATGAAGGTCTCGATCGAGTCGACCGGCACCGCGCCGACCTGCTGTGCGATCAGTTCGCCCGCGGGCGTGTAGAGCAGGAACGCAGGGGTGCCTCTCAACGGCGTGCCGGTCAGCTGGTGGAAGAGCCGACTGCCGCCCTCCAGATCGATGATCAGGTTGGGGTAGTTGAGCCCGTGGCGCTCGACGAACAACTCGGCGTCGAGCAGGTTGTCGAGGCTGTCGAGGCTGATGCCGAGCATCCGCGCATCGCTGGCCTGGTGCTTGGCGTGGAAGGCGACGTAGGCATGGGCCTCGGCATTGCAGACGCCACAGTCCGAAACCCAGATCTTGACCACGGTCCACTGGCCCTGGCCGGTGAAGGTGGCGAGGTCGGCGGGTTTGCCTTCGAAGTCGGTCAGCTCCCCGGCCGTGGCGGGCAGGGCCAGGGCGAAGGCGAGCAGCAGGGCGAGCAGCGGGCGTCTGAGGGCGTTCATCGGTCTCTCCGTGTGGGCCGGTTCCCGGGCAGGGCGAGCACCGCGCACGGCCGGGCCCGTAGCAGTTGAGACCGTGCTCGAGGCAAAAAGCTCACAGCGGCACGTTGCGTCGCCACGCCCAGAGGTGGCGGCAGGCGCGGCTGCGCCACGGCGACCACGGCGCGGCGATGGCACGCATCGCCGTGCGTCGGGCCCGCCCCCGTTCCGGCAGCGGGTAGAGGCGCTCCATGGCGCGCTCGATGCCGACGTCGTCGGCGGGGAAGACGTCGGGGCGTCCGAGCGAGAAGATCAGCACCATCTCGGCGGTCCAGCGGCCGATGCCGCGGATGGCCGTGAGCCGCTCGAGCACGGCGTCGTCGTCGAGCCGCTCCAGGCGTGACCGGGCCAGGCGCCCGCCACGCGCCGCCTCGGCGACGGCGCGCACGTACCCCGCCTTCTGTCGTGACAGCCCGGCCGCGCGCAGCGCCTCCGCGTCGAGGCGCAGCAGTCGCGTCGGCGTCGGGTCGCGCGACGGGAACAGGCCGAGGAAGCGCGCCTCGATGGCGTCGGCCGCCGCTTTGGAGACCTGCTGCGCCAGCACGGCGCGCAACAGGGCGTGGTACGGCTTGTCGCGCCGGCGCAAGGGCCCGAGCCCGGTGGTGGCGACGACCCCGGCGAGCACCGGGTCGCTCGCGGCGAGGTGGGCGTCGGCGCGTCGCGCGCTCACTTGCCGCGCGCGGCGTGCAGCGGCTCGTAGCGGCCGCTGTAGACGCGTGGCCGGTCCGCCTCGACCGCGGCGAGGGGTTCGGCCGGCTGCAGCGTGTCGCGGCTGCGGCGCGCGAGTTCCTGGTACTCGCGGGTGCCCTGGCTCTTCCAGGCCACGTCGGTGTCGTCGAGTTCGCGCAGCACCCTGGCCGGGATGCCGCCGACGAGGGTGCGCTCGGGCACCGTGAACGAGGCGCGCACGAAGCTCAGTGCCGCGACGATGCTCTCGGCGCCGAGCACCGCGTGATCCATGACCACCGCGTGCATGCCGACCAGCGCGTTGCGGCCGACGGTGCAGCCGTGCAGGATCGCGCCGTGGCCGACGTGGCCCTCCTCCTCGACCACGCAGTCGCCCGACGGGTAGCTGTGCAGCACGCAGTTGTCCTGCACGTTGCTGCCGGGGCCCATGACGATGCGCCCGAAGTCGCCGCGCAGCACCGCACCCGGTCCGACGTAGCAGCCGGGGCCGACGATGGCGTCGCCGATCAGCACCGCGGTCGGGTGCACGAACGCATCCGGGTCGATCACCGGGGTGACGCCGGAGATGGCGTAGACCATGGCCATGACTGCAGTCCTCTGCTCGGATGGAGGCCCAGACTGTACCCGCTGCACGGCGCTGCGGCGAGACGGCCCGGCCCGGCGGGATCGATCGCTCCAAGCCGCGGCTGGGCGGGTCAGGCGGCCCCCCGGCGGTGGCCGGCGCTACTCGCGCCAGACCACCGAGTAGAGGTCGTGCCGCCGATCCTTGAGGTTCTTGACCGTGCCGTTGTTGCGCGCCGCGTAGAGCGTCTCGAGGCGCAGGTCGGCGAAGGCGACCGTCTCGACGTTGGGCGTGGTGTCGGCGGCGATGCCGTCGCGGGCGAACGGGAAGTCGCACGGGGTCAGGATGCAGCTCTGCGCGTACTGGATGTCCATGTTGGCGACACCGGGCAGGTTGCCGCAGTTGCCCGACAGCACCACGTAGCACTGGTTCTCCACCGCCCGCGCCTGGCAGCAGTAGCGCACCCGCAGGTAGCTCTGGCGCTCGTCGGTGCAGAACGGGACGAAGATGATGCGCGCGCCCTGGTCGATCAGGTGCCGCGCGAGCTCCGGGAACTCCGCGTCGTAGCAGATCAGGATCCCCACCGGCCCGCAGTCGGTCTCGATGGCGTCCAGCGTGTCGCCGCCCTCGATGTTCCACCAGTACGCCTCGTTGGGCGTGGGGTGGATCTTCGGCTGCTCGCTGATGCGCCCGTCGCGGTGGAAGAGGTAGCTGATGTTGAGCACCCGCCCGTCCTCGCCGCGCGTCGGGTGCGAGCCGCCGATGATGTTGATGTTGTACTTCAAGGCCATGTCGTGCAGCGCGTTCTTGAAGGGCGCGGTGTAGCGGGTGAGCTCCTCGATGGCCTGCGAGGGCGAGTGCTCCTGGTCGTCCATCGACAGCAGCTGCAGCGAGAACAGCTCCGGGAACACCACGAAGTCGCAGCGGTAGTCCGCCACCACGTCCACGAAGTACTCGATGTAGCCGATGAACTGCTCGAAGGAGCTCACCCGGCGCTGCTCGTACTGCACCGTGGCGACGCGGAAGGTGTCGGGCATCAGCTGCCCGTAGCCCTTGCCGCCGTCGGCTTCCGCCTCGCGGTCGATGGCGGGGTTGTGCCACACGAGGTGCGTCGCGTGGCCGAGCGACTCTCGATCGGCGGGCAGGTAGTCCGGCAGCACGCCGAGCAGCTCGAAGCCGTTGCGGAGCTGGAAGCTGAGCACCGGGTCGCGCGCGCGCCGCGCCGCCACCTCCCGCACGTAGGCCTCTACGCCGTCGTGGCGCTTGAGCCGCTTGTGCCAGGTCGGCAGGCGGCCGCCGGCCACGATGCCGTGCAGCCTGA
>JBFIFF010000034.1:0-11112 GCA_041602955.1 Gammaproteobacteria bacterium
GCGCACTGCTCGACGAGGCGCGCGACGAGCTGCGCGCGCGCTTCCTCGCCGCCGACGTCGGCATCACCGGGGCCACCCTGCTGGTCGCCGAAACCGGCACGACGCTGATCGTCACCAACGAGGGCAACGGCGACCTGACCCAGACGCTCCCGCCCGTGCACGTCGTGCTGGCGAGCATCGAGAAGGTGGTGCCGACCCTGGAGGACGCCACCACCCTGCTGCGCGTGCTGGCGCGCTCGATCACCGGCCAGGAGCAGTCGGTCTACACCACCTTCAGCACCGGTCCGCGGCGCACGGACGATCCCGACGGTCCCGGGGCGTTCCACGTGGTGCTGCTCGACAACGGCCGCAGCCGGCTGCTCGGCACCGAGGCGCGGCCGATCCTGCGCTGCATCCGCTGTGGCGCCTGCCTCGGCCACTGCCCGGTCTACACCCAGGTCGGGGGGCACGCCTACGGCTGGGTCTACTCGGGCCCGATGGGCGCGGCGCTGACCCCGGGCCTGCTCGGCGTGGAGGAGGCGTGGCACCTGCCGCAGGCCTCCACGCTGTGCGGGCGCTGCGAGGCGGTCTGCCCGGTACGCATCCCGATCCCCGAGATCCTGCGCCACTGGCGTGCCGAGAGCTGGAAGCAGGAGCGGCCCGGGGGGCTGCCGCGGCTGGCGCTGCGCGCCTGGGCCTGGTTCGCGCTCCGGCCCCGCGCCTACCGCCTGGTCACCGCCCTCGCCGCCCGCGTGCTGCACTGGCGCGCCGGCGGACGCGGGGCCCTGGCGTCACTACCGGGCCTCGGCGGCTGGACCGCGACGCGCGACCTGCCGGCGCCCGAGGGGCGCACATTTCTCGATTTGTGGCGGGGGCGACGGACGTGAACGAGCGGGCGCGGATGCTCGACGCCATCCGGCGCGGACTCGGCCGCGGCCCGCTCGAAGCGCAGCCCGCCGCGTCACTGGCCGCACGACTCGCCGCGCCGACCCCGAACCGCCTGCCGGCCGCCAGCCGCGGCGATCGCGCGACCCTGCTGCGGCGCTTCGTGGCCAAGCTGCGGCGCGTCGATGCGAGCGTGGAGGCCCTGGCCGCATACGACGCGGTGCCGGCGGCCGTCGCCGTGCAGGCCGGGCCGGGCACGCCGGTACGGGTCGCGCCGCATCCCTCGCTCGCCGGCCTCGACTGGGCGGGCGCCGGGCTCGCGGCGACTCTCGGCGCGGCGCGCGACGGCGACGCGGTGGGCGTCAGCCACGCCGTGGCCGGGGTCGCCGAGTCGGGGACGCTGGTGCTCTGCTCGGGAGCGGAGTCGCCGACCACGCTGAACTTCCTGCCCGACCTGCACCTGGTCGTGCTCGATGCCGATGCGGTGACCGGGTCCTACGAGGCGGTCTGGGCGGCGCTGCGCGGCACGGCGACGGACGGCCGCTTCCTGCCGCGGACGGTCAACTGGATCACCGGTCCGTCGCGCACCGCCGACATCGAGCAGACGCTCTACCTCGGCATCCACGGACCGCGCCGTCTGCACGTGCTGCTGGTCGGCGACGACTCCGGTGCGGTGGCGGGAGGCTGAGCGACCGTCAGGCGGCGTCTTCCGAGGTCATCACCGCCGCGGGTCCGGCGGCGTGCTCGGGGTCGAGGAAGACGTCGATCGCCTCGATGAACTTGCGCGCGGTCAGCGCCTTGACCGACGTGGCGACGTTGCGCTTGAAGCGCAGCTCGTGGATGGTGAACTTGCGCACCTTGACCGACATCGTGTTGGTGCAGAGGACCATGATCTGCCGGCTGAGGGCGTGATCGCGCAGGAAGCGGAAGAAGCTGCGCGGGCGGCCGAGGTAGAAGTAGACCGTCGGGCTGCTCCAGTCCTGTTGTCGACGGTCGTAGGCCGGCGCCACCACCTCGCCGAGCGACTCCGAGACGGCGTCGAAGTTGACCAGCATGTGCGGCATCATCCGCTTGGGCGTGCGGCGGAACTCGCCACCCTCGGTCTGCTCGTAGATGTTGATCTGGTGGTAACCGAAATGGTTGTTGTAGACCGGTACGTTGACCAGCATGACGCGCGCTCCTCCTCGCTCCGAATGTAGACCGTCGTGGGGTGCGCGCGCCGAGTGCGCGAACCGCCACCGTGCCCTTCGTGTAATCGTTTTTCTCGAGGGCTTGTAAGCCTGAGCTTACACGATTGTGGGCGATCGACCTGCCCGGTGCAATCGCCGGAAGCGGTGCGAAGCGCGGCTCAGGTGCGCGCGGTGATGCGCAGGCCGCATCCGGCGGCGCTGGCGACGAAGCCGGGGAACGAGGTGTCGACGTTGCTGCAGTCGCTGACGGTGATCGGGCCGGTGGCTCGCAGCGCGGCGATCGCGAAGGCCATGGCGATGCGGTGATCGCCGTGGCTGTCGACCCGGCCGCCGCGCAGCGGGCCGCTGTGGACGACCATGCCGTCTTCGGTCGGTGACGCGTCGATGCCCAGGGCGGTGAGACCCTCGGCCATGACGCCGATGCGGTCGCTCTCCTTGACCCGCAGCTCGGCGGCGCCGCGCAGGATCGTCTCGCCCTCGGCGCAAGCCGCGGCGACGAACAGCACCGGGAACTCGTCGATCGCCAGGGGCACGAGCCGTTCCGGGATCTCGATCCCCCGCAGCGGGCCGCCGCGCACGCGCAGGTCGGCGACCGGCTCCCCGCCCTCCTCGCGCGGGTTCTCCACGGCGATGTCAGCGCCCATGGCGCGCAGGATGTCGATCACACCGGTACGCGTCGGGTTCATGCCGACCCCGGTCAGGGTCAGGTCGGACCCCGGGGCGAGGCTCGCGCCGACCAGGAAGAAGGCCGCCGACGAGATGTCCGCCGGCACCGTCAGGTCCGTGCCGCGCAAGGTGGGCCGGCCGTGCACGGCGACCGTGGCGCCGTCGCGCTCGACCCGGGCGCCGAGCGCCCCGAGCATCCGCTCGGTGTGGTCGCGCGTGGGCGCCGGCTCGGTGACCCGGGTGACGCCGTCGGCGTAGAGGCCGGCGAGCAGCAGTGCCGACTTGACCTGCGCGCTCGCCACCGGAAGCACGTAGTCGATGGCGTGCAGGCGGCGCCCGCCGTGGATGCGCAGCGGCGCGGTGCCCGCGGGCGTGGCGTCGATCTGCGCGCCCATGCGCGCCAGGGGCTCGGTCACGCGGCGCATCGGCCGGCGCGACAGCGACGCATCGCCGATCAGCGTGGTGTCGAAGCGCTGCCCGGCGAGCAGCCCGGCCAGCAGGCGCATCGAGGTGCCGGAGTTGCCGAGATCGAGCGGCGCACCGGGTGCGCGCAGGCCGTCGAGTCCCCGGCCGTGGACCACCAGGCGCCCGGGCGCGGGATGTTCGACGACCACCCCCATCGCCTCGAACGCGGCCAGCGTCGCCAGGCTGTCGGCTCCCTCGAGGAAGCCGGCGACCTCGGTCGTGCCCTCGGCCAGGGCGCCGAGCATCACCGCGCGGTGCGAGACCGACTTGTCGCCGGGGACCCGCAGCGTGCCGTGCAGCGCCCCGCCCGGGGCGATCTCGAAGGTGAGGCCCACCGTCGCCTACTCGATCACGCCGGCGCTCGCCTCGAGGCGTGCGGCATGGCGGTCACGCGCCCGCTTGGCGCGCGTGAACACCTCGGAGAGCAGCGTGTCGTCACCGTCGCGAATGGCGTCGGCGAGCAGCGCGAGGTCGGCCTGGAAGCGGCCGATCATCTCCAGGATGGCGTCGCGGTTGGCGAGGCAGACGTCGCGCCACATCACCGGGTCGCTGGAGGCGATGCGGGTGAAGTCGCGGAAGCCGCCGGCGGCGTAGCCGAAGATCTCGTCTTTGTCCTGCATGCGCGCCAGGGTATCGACCAGGGTGTAGGCGAGCATGTGCGGCAGGTGGCTGGTGGCGGCGAGCACCACGTCGTGGTGGGCGACGCTCATCTCGCTCACCTCGCTGCCGCTGGCCTGCCAGATGGCGCGGACCCGTGCGACCGCCTCGGGCCGGTTCTCGGGCAGCGGGGTGAGGATGACCCGACGCTCGCGGAACAGCCCGGCGAACGAGGCCTCGACGCCGCTCTTCTCGGTTCCGGCGATCGGGTGGCCGGGGACGAACCGGGCGAGCTGCGCGGGCCTGAGACCGTCGCGCGCGTCGGCCACGACGCTGCCCTTGCTGCTGCCGACGTCGGTCACCACGGCGTCGGGCGCGAGGTGGTCGCGCAGGTTCGCGAACAGCCCGCGCATGGCGCCGAGCGGGGTCGCCAGCACCACCAGGTCGGCACCGGCAACGGCGGCACCGAGGTCGGTCTCGCCGCGGTCGATCACGCCGAGCGCGACGGCGCGTTGCAGGTTGGCGGCGTCACGCCCGTAGCCGACGATCTCGCCGTCAGCGCCGGCCGTGCGCAGGGCGCGCGCCAGCGAGCCGCCGATCAGGCCCACGCCGAGGATGCACAGTCGCGCGAACATGCCAGCGGAGCGGACGCCGGCCTCAGCCGGCGGCGAGCACCTTGCGCAGGGCGGTGATGCAGCGGGCGTTCTCGGTCGGCGTGCCGATGGTGATGCGCAGGTGGTTGGGCAGCCCGTAGCCGGCGATCGGGCGCACGATCACCCCCTCGTGCAGCAGCGCCTGGAAGATCGGGCCGGCCGGCTTGCCGAAATCGACGGTCAGGAAGTTGCCGACCGACGGGATCCAGCTCAGGCCGAGCTCGCCGAACGCCTCGGTGAGCGTCCCCATCCCCTTGCGGTTGACCTCGACGCCCTTCTTCACGTGGTCGGGGTCGTCGAGCGAGGCGATGGCCGCGACCTGCGCCAGGCTGTTGACGTTGAACGGCTGACGCACGCGGTTGAGCAGGTCGGCGATGTCCGGGTGCGACAGCGCGTAGCCGAGGCGCAGCCCGGCCAGGCCGTGCACCTTGGAGAAGGTGCGCGTGACGATCAGGTTCGGGTACTTGCCGATCCACTTCGACGCGTCGGGAAATTCCGGCTCGTCGACGTACTCGATGTAGGCCTCGTCGACGACCACCAGCACCGAGCGCGGCAGTTCGGCGACGAACGCCTCGAGCGCGTCGGCCTTGAGCCAGGTGCCGGTCGGGTTGTTCGGATTGGCGATGAACACCAGACGGGTGCTCGGGTCGACCGCGCGGCGCAGCGCCTCGAGGTCGTGACCGTAGTCGCGTGCCTTGGCGACCTGCGGCTTGGCGCCGATCGCCTGGGTCACCAGGGCATAGACGATGAACGCGTGCTCGGAGAAGACCACGCCGTCCTCCTCGGGACGCGCGAAGGTGCGGCCGATGATCTCGAGGATGTCGTTGGAGCCGTTGCCGAGGGTGATCTGCTGCGCGGCCACGCCGTGGTGCTTGGAGAGCCGCTGCTTGAGCGCGAAGCCGTTGCCGTCCGGGTAGCGCGCCAGCTCCTTGAGCACCTCCTGCACCGCCGCGATCGCCTTCGGGCTCGGCCCGAGGGGGTTCTCGTTGGAGGCGAGCTTGACGATGTCTTCGACCTTCATGCCGAGTTCGCGCGCCAGCTCGGATTCGGGCTTGCCCGGCTCGTAGGGGCGCAGGCCGCGCACGCCGGGCACGGCGAGGTCGAGGTAGGCCAGTTGATCGCTCATCCTTGGAACTCCTGTGTCAGAGCACGGCGACCGGGTAGGAACCGAGCACCTTGAACAGCGACGACTCGGCCCTGAGCTCGGCGAAGGCGCGCTTGACGCCCTCCTCCTCGGCATGGCCGGCGATGTCGACGAAGAAGACGTAGTCCCACATGCCGCGCCGCGACGGCCGCGACTCGATGCGGGTCATGCTGACGTGGTTGCGCGCCAGCGGTTCGAGCAGGTGGTAGAGGGCGCCGGGCTTGTTCGGCGTCGAGACCAGCAGCGAGGTCTTGTCGTGGCCACTCGGCGGCACGCTCTGCTTGCCGATGATCAGGAACCGGGTGGTGTTGTCCGGCTCGTCCTCGATGTTGCGCGCGATCAGGTCGAGGCCGTAGATCTGCGCCGCGGTCTCGCCGGCGATCGCCACCGCGCCGGGCGTCTCGCGCGCCAGCCGCGCCGCCTCGGCGTTGCTGTTGATCGACACCCGCTCGGCCCTGGGCAGGTTGGCGTCGAGCCACTCGCGGCACTGGGCCAGCGACTGCTGGTGCGAGAAGACGGTGTGGGCGCTCTCCAGTGTGCTGCCGGCGACGCCGATCAGGTGCTGATGGATACGGATCTCGACCTCGCCGCTGATCTTGAGCGGCGAGGTGACGAACATGTCGAGGGTGTGGTTGATCACCCCCTCGGTGGAGTTCTCGACCGGCACCACGCCGTACTGGGCACCGCCCGCCTCGACCTCGCGGAACACCTCGTCGATCGCCGGCAGGGCCAGGGTCTTGACCGAGTGGCCGAAGTGCTTGAGCGCCGCGGCCTGGGTGAAGGTGCCCTCCGGACCGAGGAAGGCGATGGTGAGCGGCTCCTCGAGCGCCAGGCACGCCGACATGATCTCGCGGAACAGGCGCGCCATCTCCTCGCTGTGCAGCGGACCCCGGGAGTTGGCCAGCACGCGGCGCAGCACCTGCGCCTCGCGCTCGGGCCGGTAGAAGTGGGTCTCGCCCTCGGTCGCGCGCTTGATCTGCGCGACCTCCTGGGCGCAGGCCGCGCGCTGGTTGATCAGCTCCAGGATGCGGTCGTCGAGGCTGTCGATCTGCTCGCGGATCGCGGCCAGGCGCTGCTCGAACTCTTCGCTCATGCTCTGTGCCCTGGTGATCGTCGCGCCTCAGAGGGTGCGTACTGCGAGGACGCCCTCGATGGCCGCGATCTCGTCGACCACCGCCTGCGGGATGGGGTCCTCGACGTCGACCACAGTGTAGGCGAGATCGCCGCGTGACTTGTTGAGCATGTCGACGATGTTCAGGCCCGCCTTGGCCAGGTCGGTGGAGATCTGGCCGAGCATGTTCGGCACGTTGGCGTTGACCACCGCCATGCGGTACCCGCCGTTGCGCGGCATGATCACCTCGGGGAAGTTGACCGAGTTGCGCACGGTGCCCTCCTCGAGGTAGTCGCGGATCTGATCGGCGACCATCACCGCGCAGTTGTCCTCGGCCTCGCGGGTCGAGGCGCCGAGGTGCGGCAACGTCACCACCCGCGGATGGTCCTTGAGCAGGTTGCTCGGGAAGTCGCAGACGTAGGCGTAGAGCCGCCCTTGGTCGAGTGCGGCGACCGCCGCGGCGTCGTCGATGATGCCGGCGCGGGCGAAGTTGAGCAGCACCGCGCTCTGGCGCATCAGGCCGAGCCGGTCGGCGTTGATCAGGTTGCGGGTGGCATCGACCAGCGGCACGTGGCAGGTGACGAAGTCGGACTTGGCGAGCAGCGCGTCGACGCTCTCGGCCTGCTCGACGCTCGACGACAGCTGCCAGGCGCGGCGCACGGTGATCTGCGGGTCGTAGCCGACCACGCGCATGCCCAGCGCCAGGGCGGCGTTGGCCACCAGCACGCCGATGGCGCCGAGGCCGATCACGCCGAGCGTGCGCCCGGGCAGCTCGAAGCCGGCGAAATTCTTCTTGCCCGCCTCGACCGCCTTGTTGATCTCGGCGTCGTCACCGCTCAGCCCGCGCGCGAATTCCCAGCCCTGGCAGAGGTTGCGGCTCGCCAGCAGCATGCCGGCCAGCACCAGCTCCTTGACCGCGTTGGCGTTGGCGCCGGGAGCGTTGAACACCGGGATGCCGCGCGCGCTCATGGCGTCGACCGGGATGTTGTTGGTCCCGGCGCCGGCCCGTCCGACCGCCTTGAGGGTCTCCGGGATGGGCATCTCGTGCATCTTGGCCGAGCGCACCAGGATGGCGTCGGGATGGGCGATCTCGGAGGCGACCTCGTAGCGGTCACGCGGCAACCGCTCGAGCCCGCTGACCGAGATGTTGTTGAGGGTGAGGATCTTGAACATGGGATGCGTTCCTTGGGGTCAGCCGTGGCGCTTCTCGAAATCGGCCATGAACTCGATCAGCGCGGTGACCCCGGCCTCGGGCATGGCGTTGTAGATGCTCGCGCGCATGCCTCCGACCGAGCGGTGGCCCTTGAGCGTCTCGAGCCCGGCCTTCTTCGCCTCGTCGAGGAAGGTGGCGTCGAGCTCCGGGTTGGCGAGCACGAACGGCACGTTCATCCACGAGCGGCACGGCGGGGCGACCGGATTCATGTACAGGTCGGAGCCGTCGATGGCCGCGTAGAGGCGGCCGGCCTTGCGCTGGTTGATCTCGGCCATCGCCTCCAGGCCGCCGAGTTTCTTGAGCCACTGGAAGACCAGCCCGGCCAGGTACCAGCTGTAGGTCGGCGGGGTGTTGTACATCGACTCGTTGTCGGCGGCGAGCTTCCAGTCGAGCGCGGCCGGGGTGTGCGGCAGGGCATGGCCGATGAGGTCGTCACGGACGATGACCACGGTCAGGCCGGCGGGGCCGATGTTCTTCTGCGCGCCGGCGTAGATCACGCCGAAGCGGCTGACGTCGAGCGGGCGTGAGAGCAGGGTCGAGGACATGTCCGCGACCAGCGGCACGTCGCCGGTCGCGGGCACGTACGGGAACTCGACACCGCCGATGGTCTCGTTGGGCGTGTAGTGGACGTAGGCCGCGCCCGGGTCGAGCTGCAGGGCACCCTGCTCCGGCACGCTCATGAATTTGTCGGCCTCGCTGCTGCCGGCGACGTTGACCGTGGCGTAGCGCTTGCCCTCGGCGATCGCCTTCTTCGACCAGGCGCCGGTGTTGAGGTAGTCGGCGCGGCCGGTATCGCGCAGCAGGTTGAGCGGCACGGCGCTGAACTGGCCGGTGGCGCCGCCCTGCAGGAACAGGACCTTGTAGTCGGAGGGGATGGCGAGCAGTTCGCGCAGGTCGGCCTCGGCCTGGGCGGCGATGCCGACGAAGGCCTTGCCGCGATGGCTCATCTCCATCACCGACATGCCCTGGCCATGCCAGTCGACGAGTTCCTCGCGGGCCTGCTCGAGCACCTCGACGGGCAGCGCGGCCGGGCCGGCGCTGAAGTTGAACACACGTGACATCTGGAGCCTCCGGGAAGTTTGCAGTGAGAATCCTGGGTCGGGTCAGGCGGGGGCGTCGGCGGCGTCCAGCGCCTCGTCGTCCTCGTCGCCGTTGCCGCCGAGCTGGACGATCTTCTCGACGCCGACCAGCCGCTGGCCCGCGTCGAGGGCGATCAGCGTCACCCCCTGGGTGCTGCGCCCGGTCACGCTGATCTGGGCGACCGGGGTGCGCACCAGGGTGCCGACGTCGCTGATCAGCATCACCTCGTCGCCCTCCTCGACCTGGGCGGCGCCGACCACCTCGCCGTTGCGCTCCGAGGTGCGGATCGAGATCACGCCCTGGCCGCCGCGCCCCTGGGGCGGATAATCCTCGATCGGCGTGCGCTTGCCGAAGCCGTTGGCGGTGGCGGTCAGCACGTGGCCCTGATCGAGGACCAGCAGCGCGATCACCTGCTGGTCGGCGGCGAGGCGGATGCCACGCACACCGCGCGCCGCGCGACCCATGCTGCGCACGTCGGTCTCGGCGAAGCGGATCGCCTTGCCGCCACTCGAGAAGAGCATCACTTCCTGGTTGCCGTCGGTGAGCACGGCATTGACCAGGCCGTCGCCGTCGACCAGGTCGATGGCGATGATGCCGTTGCGCCGCGGCCGCGAGAAGTCGACCAGCGGGGTCTTCTTGACCGTACCGAGGCGCGTGGCCATCAGCACGAAGCGCTCGGCGGTGAAGTCGCGCACCGGCAGGATGGTGTGGATGCGCTCACCCTCGGCCAGCTCGAGCAGGTTGACGATCGGCTTGCCGCGTGCGGTGCGGCTCGCCTGGGGCAGCTCGTAGACCTTCAGCCAGTAGACCCGGCCCAGGCTGGAGAAGCAGAGCACGGTGTCGTGGGTGTTGGCGATGAACAGCCGGTCGACGAAGTCCTCGTCCTTCATCCGGGTGGCCGACTTGCCCTTGCCGCCGCGACGCTGCGCCCGGTAGTCGTCGAGCGACTGGATCTTGGCGTAGCCGGCATGCGAGAGCGTGACCACCATGTCCTCCTCGGTGATCAGGTCCTCGAGGCTCAGGCCGACGTGGTCGGTGATGATCTCGGTGCGGCGCGCGTCGGCGTAGCGCTCGCTGAGATCGACCAGTTCGCCGCGGATCACCGCCATCAGCCGCCCCGGGTCGGCGAGGATCAGGCCGAGCTCGTTGATGCGCTCGACGATCTCGCGGTACTCGTTGACGATCTTGTCCTTCTCGAGCCCGGTCAGGCGGTGCAGGCGCAGGTCGAGGATCGCCTGGGCCTGCTGCTCGGAGAGCCAGTAACCGCCGTCGCGCAGCCCGCACGCCTCGGGCAGGCCGTCGGGACGGGTCTGGCCGTCGCCGGCACGCGCCAGCAGGTCGGTGACCACGCCGGGTGTCCAGGCGCGCGAGACGAGGCCCTGCTTGGCCTCGGCCGGACTCGGCGACGCCTTGATCAGGGAGATCACCTCGTCGATGTTGGCCAGCGCGACCGCCAGGCCTTCGAGGATGTGGGCGCGCTCGCGCGCCTTGCGCAGCTCGAACACGGTGCGCCGGGTCACCACCTCGCGACGGTGCTGGACGAAGGCCTCGAGCATCTGCTTGAGGTCGAGCAGCTGAGGCTGACCGTCGCGCAGCGCGACCATGTTGATGCCGAACACGCTCTGCAGCTGGGTGTGCTGGAACAGGTTGTTCAGCACCACCTCGGCCACCTCGCCGCGGCGCAGCTCGATGACCACGCGCAGGCCGTCCTTGTCCGACTCGTCGCGCAGCTCGGCGATGCCCTCGAGCTTCTTCTCCTTGACCAGCTCGGCGATCTTCTCGATCAGGCGCGCCTTGTTGACCTGGTACGGCAACTCGGTGACCACGATCGCCTCGCGGCCGCTGCGCACGGTCTCGAAAGCGTGGCGCGCGCGCATGTAGATGCGTCCGCGACCGGTGCGGTAGGCCTCGTCGATGCCGTCGGCGCCGTTGATCAGGCCGGCGGTCGGGAAGTCGGGGCCGGGGATGTGACGCATCAGGCCGTCGATGTCGATCGCCGGATCGTCGATCAGCGCGATGCAGGCGGCGACCACCTCGCCCAGGTTGTGTGGGGGGATGTTGGTGGCCATGCCGACGGCGATGCCGGCCGAGCCGTTGACCAGCAGGTTCGGCACCCGGGTCGGGAAGAC
>JBFIFF010000035.1:0-10897 GCA_041602955.1 Gammaproteobacteria bacterium
CCGGCCATGAGCCTGGTCCAGGTCGCCGGGCTGGTCGAGGAAGGGGCGAAGCTCGAGATCGAGGCGACCGCGGTGCTGCCCTGAGTCGGTACGGCTCCGTGTAAGCCCAGGATTACATGTCAGCGCGTCAGCGGCCTACTCCAAATCGCGTAGGGCGGCCTTGCATTGACGTCGGGAAATCCCGTAGGGTGGCATTCCTGACGTGACAAATTGCATTGGCACGCCCTCGAAGGGGTAATAAAACAATACGTTGTAGCCGCGCTTCTCGCGGCGAGGTGACTGCCCCTTCAGCATCTGTCCCACGGGACAATGGCATCCCGCCGGCAGATGAACCATGGTTCTAAGGCAAAAAGCGGGGGTACACGCCATGACCAATCCAGTCTTACTCCAGTTCCTGGCCCTGTTCATCGTCTCCTCCGGCGTGTTCGCGCTCTTCTGGTCGTTGCAGCAGCGCAAGAGCGCGGCCGAGCCCACCGAGGAGAGCAAGGTGCGGGCCCTCATGGCTGCCGGCGGTGAAGACTTCCGGCAGTTCGCGCTGAGCTACCTGCAACTCGAGGCGCTGACCGTCGAGGGGTGCCACAAGATCGGCGTCAGCACGCGCAAGATCGGTGGCCTCTACAAGGAACCGATCGACGTCGACACCTGGTCGTTGATGCTGGAACTGCTGCGCAAGGAGCGCATCACGTTCAAGACCTACACCTCCTACCTGCACGCGCGTCGGCTGTGGATCCGGCTGCTTTCGGGTCACACCGAGGAGATCGATCGTGATTCGTTGCGGCACGTCACCTCGGTCGTCACCCGGCTGGTCAAGGAGCTCGAGATCAACGAGTCGGTGGCCGACAAGCGGGTCACCGAGCGCCTCGCCGCCGCGGGGGCGGCCGCCTGACCTTCGTTCTATTCCAGAGTGTCGGGGAAGCCGGGCCACGCGCCCGGCTTCTTCGTTGTGGCATCGGGCGACGCCGCGGTACGCGGCGGTCGGGCGTCTCCAGGGGGTGTGCGATACTCGAGTTGCGCCTTCCCTAGCCCCGCGCCGCGACCCATGAGCGACAACCCCACACGCCGACTCCAGGCCATCCTCGCTGCCGACGTGGTCGGCTACTCGCGGCTGATGAGCCGCGACGAGGAGGGCACCCTGGCGCGGCTGCAGGCGCTGGAGCGCGAGGTCCTCGACCCGGCGATCGCCACGCACGGCGGCGAGATCGTCAAGCGCTTGGGCGACGGGGTGCTCGCGGTCTTCCCGAGCGCGGTGACCGCGCTGCGCGCCGCACGCGCCATCCGCGAGCAGGCGGCGCAGGCGCAGAGCGGCGTCGCCGACCCGATCGCCCATCGCATTGGCCTCAACGTTGGCGACGTCATCGTCAGCGGCAACGACATCTTCGGCGAGGGCGTCAACATCGCGGCACGGCTCGAGGGGCTCGCCGACCCGGGCGGCATCGTGCTGTCGTCCGCGGTCCACGACCACGTCCGCGCCCAGGACCCGGGTCCCTTCGACGACCTCGGCGAGCAAAGGCTCAAGAACATCGACCACCCGGTGCGCGTCTACCGCGTGCGCTACCCCGACAGCCCGCCGCGTCCGGCGCCCGGGAACCGCCCGTCGCCTGCCCGGATCGGGCTGCTCGCCCTGCTGCTGCTGGGTCTCGGAGCCACGCTGACGTGGTGGCTGTGGCCCGAGGAGGCCCCGCCGCCGGCGGCCCACGCGCCGCCCCCCGGGGAGGGGCCCGCCGACACGGCGCCATCGGCCGTGTCGGCACCGGCGCCGGCACCGAAGCCCACCTCCCAGCCGCGCGCGCCGGCACCGGTCGCACGGGCCGAACCCGCGGTCGCGACGCCGGCGACCGAACCGGATCGACCGGCCTCGGGCGAGGCCGCGTCGCCGGATTTGGGCGAGCGTCTGCTCGACAACATCACCCAGGCGCTGGAGAAGGAATTTGCCGGTGGCGAGTCGGGCGGAGCCTCCGGCAAGAACCGGGTGCCGCCCGGCAAGGCCAGGAAGGAGAAGAACCGGTGAGCTCGCAGCCGCGCATCGGGCGTCTCGACCATCTGGTGCTGACGGTCGCCGACATCGACGCCACCGTGGCGTTCTACGAGCGGGTGCTCGGCATGCGGCGTGAGACCTTTGGCCAGGGCCGCGTCGCGCTCCGTTTCGGCCGGCACAAGATCAACCTGCACCGTGCCGGGCACGAGTTCGAGCCCAAGGCGGCCCGGCCGACGCCGGGCTCGGCGGACCTCTGCCTGGTCGTGAACGGGTCACTCGATGCGGCGCTTGCGCACGTTCGGGCGCAGGGGGTCGAGATCGTCGAGGGCCCGGTCGCGCGCACCGGGGCCACCGGGCCGATCACCTCGATCTACCTGCGCGATCCCGACGGCAACCTGGTCGAACTGGCGAGTTACGACGGGGCGGGGTGAGGGTCGGCGGCGGGAGGCCGCTCCCACCGGAAGGGCGTCGCTCTAGCGGCTGGCACGCGCCGGATCCCGCTACCGCTCCAGCCACCAGCGCGCCAGGTGGTGGGCGATGGCGTGTTCGCGCGGCAGCCGTGGCCCGCTGTCGGCGGCGCAGTTGGCGAGCATCGCGGCGACCGTCGCGCGCGAGAACCAGCGCACCTCGGCCAGCTCGCGCTGGTCGACGGTGAGCGCACGGCTGGTCGCCTCGGCGTGGCAGCCAAGCATCAGCGAGGCGGGAAAGGGCCAGGGTTGGCTGCCGAGGTAGCGCACCGCGCCGACCGTCACGCCCGCCTCCTCGTGCACCTCGCGGCGCACCGCCGCCTCGATCGTCTCGCCGGGTTCGACGAAGCCGGCGAGGCACGACCAGAAGTCGTCGACGAAGCGGTGCTGGCGACCCAGCAGGCAGTCGTCGCCGCGGGTCACCAGCATGATCACCACCGGGTCGTTGCGCGGGAAGTGGTGGGCCGCGCACGCCGGGCAGTCGCGCTGGGCCCCGCCGCGTGTGGCCACGGTCGGTGCGCCGCATGCGGCGCAGAAGCGGTGCCCGGCGTGCCATGCGAGCAGCGAGCGGGCGTGGGCGAGCAGACCCGACTCGGCGACCGCGAGGTCGCCGGCGATCGAGCGGGCGTCGATGAACTTGCCCTGCGCGGGGGTCGCGGGCACCCGGTCGACGGCCAGTGCGAAACAGGCGTGGCCGTCGACACGGCCGAGCAGCAGGGCCTCACCGCCGGGGGTTTCGAGCGCGGTGCGCGGCAGTAACCCGAGGCGCGGCGCGGCGCCGAGGTCGATCCATGGCCGCAGGTCGTTGAACGGCAGGAAACGGCTCGCCGGGTCGTCGCGCAGTGCGGAGAGGGCGTCCGGGTCGTCGCGCAGCGCGTCGAGGCGGTCGATGCGGTTGCCGGCGAAGGGGATCGTCTCGAACATGCGGCCGCCCTGCGGGCTTCAGCGGTCGTCGAACAGCTGCCAGCGCGGCCCGCTCGGCAGGGCCATGTCGACGGCGACGCGGTCGTCGCTCCAGCCGTGCACGGTGTCGCGTGCCTCGATCAACACCGTCGCGATACCGGGCGGCAGAGCGAAGGCGGGTCCGCTGCGGGTGAAGGGCTGTTCGGAGACGTGCGGGTGGTAGAGGGTGCGGTGGCTGAGCACCGTTCCGTCGAGGGTGGTGATCCGCCAAGCGTCGGCGTAGTGCTCCCAACCCGTGTCGGCGTGACGCAGGGTGACCGTGGGCCGCCACTCGCCGCCGGCACGGCGCAGCTCGGTGAAGACGATCTCGACGCCACCGGCAACCACCGTGTGCTGCGGGAGCAGCCACAGGGCGAGCAGTGAAAGCAGCGGCAGGCGATGACGGGGCACGGGCGCATCCATGGCGGGGTTTGGCCTAGCGTGCCCCGTGGCCAAGCGGCTGACAACCTCGCGCGGTTTATGATGGACTCGAGCCCACGGCAACGGTGCCTGCCCATGCGTGTCCAGATGCCACCCCCCGTGAAGCGTGAGGCGGATGACGGGCGACGTCGGGTCGTGCCGGTCGCCGGCCGCCTGCGCGCGGCACGCCGCACTGGCCTGCGGGTGCTGAACCGCGTTTCGGCGATCCGATGAGCCGCGATAACGACCGCATTCCGCAGGACGTCGCCTGCCTCGAGACCCAGCGCATGCCCGCCGTGCTGATCTCGCTGAACGGGTACCACTGCGAGGTCTGGCAGACGCGCGGCCGGCTGCAGCGAGACGGCAGGCGGGTCGAACTCGACCTGATCATCAAGTGCCACAAGGAGCCGTGCACGATGGCCGAGGTGCAACTGCTGGCGGCCGACTACCGGCGCCTGCGCGGGGCGCTCGGCGAAATCGTGCCGCACGCGACGTTCGTCGCCACGCGCGTCGACGGGGTACACAACGTGGTCGTGCTCGCGGAGGTGGTGCGGCCCTGGTTCAACATCGCCAACCCGGCCAACGAGAGCGAGGCGGTGCCCCTGCTGCGCCGGATGCAGTTCGCGCGGCACCAGCTGGCCACCTTCGTCGCCGCCGCACGCGCCTGGTACGACGGGCCCGACATGCGCGTCGTCGATCTGTGGGGCATCGACAACCTGGTGCTCACGCGCAACCGCAGGCTGCGCTACATCGACAGCTTCCGGGTCTTCTTCTTCGCCGACATGCTGCACGTCCTCGCCCACCCGGACGAGGACCTGCGGGCGCGCATCGAGGTCTCCCTGAAGCGGCTGGAGTACCTCGAGCACCTGCTCGGGGAGACCCGGGAATGAGGACGCGCAGGCTGCTGCCGGGTCGCGATCCGATCCGCGAGGACCGGGCCGGAGGCGACTGACGCGTGACCTGGCTCCGCGCGCGACGCATGGCTCATCGCCCGGTCATGCGCGCCAGCGGGTCCTGGCGGTAGAAGTCGCGCAGCTGGGCGTAGACCGCCGGGACCCCCTCCATGACCGCGTCGGGCGCGGTGAAGAAGTGCTCGCTCAGGACGGCGAAGAACTCCTCGGGCGCCTCGGCCGCGTAGGGGTCGATCCAGGTGGGCCGCCCGGCGTCGACCTGCGCGCACAGCGCGTCGTAGGCGGCCTGGAAGTCGCGACGCCACGCGTCGCCGTCCATGCCGGGGTGCAGCGGCGGGCAGCCGTTGGTGTAGCCGTCGCGCTGGTCGAGCTTGTGCGCGATCTCGTGGATGACCACGTTGCTCCCCTCGCCGTAGGGCGCGACGCCGGGTGCGGCGTCGGCCCAGGAGAGGATCAGCGGCCCGCGCTCCCACGACTCGCCGATGCGCTCGTCGCGCGCGCGGTGCACGATGCCGTCGGCGTCGGCCTCCTCGAGATCGACGACGAAGGTGTCGGGGTAGACGATGACGCTGCGCCAGCCGTCGAGCCAGGCCGTGCCGAGACAGAGCACCGGCAGGCACGCCTGGGCCGCAATGGCCACGCGCATGGCGTCGTCGAGCTCGAACCCCTGGGCGCCGCTGAACGTCTTGGTGTGGACGAACAGCGTGGCCAGCTCGCGCAGCCGGACCCGTTCCCCGGGGCTCAGGCCGTCGAGCAGCGTGAGGTCGGTCAGGGTGGCGTGCCAGGTGGCGTCGTCGAGGGGGTGGCGCGCGACGATGCGTCGATCCCGCCAGGCGCGCAGGCGGGCGAGGGGTGGCAAGCGCGGGACCGGTCGCGGCGCCCGGCCGTCAGCCGGTGATGCCGCGCAGTTTCTCGAGGTGGCGCATGGTGTCGCTGCGCAACATCGACGCGATGCGCTCGAACTCGGGCGCGCTGCAGCTGACGACGTCGTAGAACTTCGACTCGATGATCGAGCTCTCGATCAGGCGCGCGGTCTTGATGGCCTCGCCGAGGGTCAGCGCTGAGTGGTCGGCGCGCTTGAGCGCGCGGCGTACTTCGGCGACCTCCTGGTCGATGATTTCGCCGTTGAACTCGCCGATCCCCTCGAGATGGTGGCCCGAATCGAGCAGCTTGCGGATCGTTCCGAGCGCCCCGGCGTGGGTCTTCTCCTCGCGCGCCAGCTGACGCCACGCAGGCCCCTGTTCGGGGAAGCGCACGGCGTAGTGGCTGTAGAGTTCGCCGACCAGCTCCTCCCACTCGATCAGGCGGTCGATGATACGGCGCTGGGCACTGATGATCTTGTCGCTAATGGCCATGGCTGCTTGGTATCGATGAAGTCCCGGGCCACGATAGCGCACCGGCGCGAACGGTGCCAAGCGCGCATTGCAAGCGAGCGGCCCTCGGCTACGCTGAAACGAACACAGGGCACCTGGAGCGGCCATGCACGGGCGCGTTCTCATCATCGCCGGCTCCGACTCGAGTGGTGGCGCCGGCATCCAGGCAGACATCAAGACCGTGACGGCGCTCGGTGGTTACGCGGCCACCGCGGTCACCGCGCTCACCGCCCAGGACACCCTCGGCGTGCACGGCGTGGTCGGCGTGGATCCCGACTTCATCGTCGCGCAGGTGCGTGCCGTGGTCGACGACATCGGGGTCGATTGCGTCAAGACCGGGATGCTGCACAGCGTGGCGGTGATCGAGGCGGTGGCCGACGAACTCGTGCGGCTCGACGGCGTGCCGGTCGTCGTCGATCCGGTGATGGTCGCCAAGGGGGGCGACCCCCTGCTCGAGGCGGATGCCGAGGCGTGCCTGCGCGAGCGGCTGTTGCCGCTGGCCAGCGTCCTGACACCCAACCTGCCCGAGGCCGCGCGCCTGGCCGGCATGGGGGTCGAGGACGCGAGCGCGATGGTCGCCGCCGGCCTGTGCCTGTTGGACATGGGGGCCGACGCGGTGGCGGTCAAGGGCGGGCACCTGCGGGGCGAGCGCATCGTCGACCTGCTGGTCACCGCCGAGGACGTGGAGCGGGCCGAGAGTGTGCGCATCGACAGCGCCAGCGTGCACGGCGCCGGCTGCACCTTCGCCTCGGCGATCGCCGCGGGTCTCGCCGGCGGCCTGGAACTGCGCACCGCGTTCCACCGTGCCCGGCTCTACGTCGCGCAGGCGATCCGCAACGCCCCCGGTCTCGGTCGGGGTCACGGACCGCTGAACCATGGCCACGCCATCCCGGCCTACCACCTGTGAGCGACCTGCCGGAACCGGGCAACGGCCCGCTGCGCCAACCACCGCCCCCGCCGCCCGAGCCGGCCTCGCCCCGCCGCTGGCGGGTGCGCGCGGTCAGCTCGCTGGTGTTCGCCGTCCCGGCGCTGCTGGCCGGCGGGGTCGGCCTGGTGCAGCTGCTCGGCGGTGGCGAGGTGAGCGTGCTGCCGAACCGCCCGGCCGTCAGCGGGCGTGACGCCGTCGAGGCGGTGGTGATCTACCTCGGTTTGGGCTCCGGGCTGCTCGCCTGGGGCCTCTACGCCCTGCGCCGCGCACGCGGCTGAGTTCCCTCAGCGTGCCAGCAACGCCTCGAGGTTGCCGTGGGCCAGCCGTGCGGCCACCTCGGTTGGCAGCGCGTCCAGGATGGAGCGCGCCCGGGCGGTGATCGTCGGCAGCTGCGGCCAGCGCGACGGTGTCCAGGTGTCGCTGCCCATCAGGAAACGGTCGGCGTGGCGCAGCAGCACCTCGCGCCACGCCGGGTCGAGGGCGTCGCCTTCGAGGATGGCGTCGTAGCGGTAGGAGAGGTCGGCCAGCAGGCCCGGGTGGCGTGCGAGAACCGCATCGACCGTGGCCACCGGCTCCCCCAGTCCGGCATGGGCCCACAGGAGTCGCACGCCGGGAGCGGCTGTTGCCAGCGCCTCGATCCCCGCTGCGTCGGTGTGCGCGTGCAGGAACAGCCCCCGCTCGCGCGCCAGGCCGATCAGCCGCGTCATCTCCGGGGAGCCGACGTCGGCGGCCTCGAGGTGGAACTCGCCGAGGCCACGGTAGGCGTCGTGCGCCGCGAGGCGTGCCTCGAGGTAGGCGATCACCTCGGGATCGCGGTGCCAGCCGCCCATGTCGGCGCGGTCGCGGTAGGGGCGCAGCACCGGGACGATGCGCTCCGGCGCCAGGCGGTGCAGCGACAGCGTGCCGTCGTCGGGCGTGCTCGAGACCAGCGCGAGGGTGATGCCGGCCGCGTCGAGCAGCGCCAGCGCGCGCTCGGGCGGGACGGAGTCATGGGCGTTGGCGCTGTAGTGGATGTGGGCGTCGTGCAGCGGTTCGGCGGCGTCCGGCGCGGCGGTCGCAAGCAGCAGCGGGGCGAGCAACAGGGCGCGGAAGGGATGGCGCATCGGTGGGCTCCGGGTGGGCGGCCGGGGCGGAACGAAACCCGGTGCGGGACGCGGGTTTTTCCCGCCGCCCGATTCTGACAAAATACGCCCCCTTCGAGCTTTCGTCATCCACCAGGGATCCGCCCCATGCAGTCGTTCAGTCTCGAGCCCCACGGCATCACCGTTGGCCGTATCCTGCGCAATGCGTCGCCCGCCCGTCTGTACGAGGAGGCGCTGCGCCACGAGCCAGGCACCGCCGTCGCGTCGACCGGAGCGCTGATCGCCCTGTCCGGCGCCAAGACCGGGCGCAGCCCCAAGGACAAGCGCGTGGTCAAGCACGCCCAGGTGCTGGACGACGTCTGGTGGGGTGATGTGAACATCAGCATGGAGGACCGGATCTTCGACATCGCGCGGCGCAGCGCGGTCGACTACCTCAATACCCGCGACCAGCTCTACGTCGTCGACGGCTATGCCGGCTGGGACGAGAAGCACCGCGTCAAGGTGCGTATCATCTGCGAGCGCGCCTACCACGCGCTGTTCATGCGCAACATGCTGATCCGCCCCACCGCCGAGCAGCTGGCCAACTTCGGCACCCCCGACTACGTCATCTACAACGCCGGCCGCTTCCCGGCCAACCCGCTGCTCGACGGCATCGAGTCGTCGACCAACGTCAGCCTGTGCCTGGCTCGCGGGGAGTTCGTCATCCTCGGCACCGAGTACGCCGGCGAGATGAAGAAGGGCGTGTTCACCATCATGAACTACCTGATGCCCAAGAAGGGCGTGCTGTCGATGCACTGCTCGGCCAACGAAGGGCCGGACGGGGACGTCAGCATCTTCTTCGGGCTCTCGGGCACCGGCAAGACGACGCTCTCCGCCGACCCCAAGCGCAAGCTCATCGGCGACGACGAGCACTGCTGGACCGACGACGGGGTGTTCAACATCGAGGGTGGCTGCTACGCCAAGGTGATCGACCTCTCCAAGGAGGCCGAGCCCGACATCTACAACGCCATCCGCTTCGGCGCAGTGCTCGAGAACGTGGTCTTCGACCAGGACACCCGTACGGTCGACTACAAGAGCAGCGCGATCACCGAGAACACGCGCTGCTCCTACCCGGTCGAGTACATCGACAACGCCAAGATCCCCGGCACCGGCGGCGTGCCGGACAACGTCGTGTTCCTGACCTGCGACGCCTTCAGCGTGCTGCCCCCGGTCAGCCGCCTCGATCCCGCGCAGGCGATGTATCACTTCATCAGCGGCTACACCGCCAAGGTGGCCGGGACCGAGATGGGTGTCACCGAGCCGCAGGCGACCTTCTCGTCCTGCTTCGGCGCGCCGTTCCTGGTCTGGCACCCGACCAAGTACGCCGAACTGCTGGCCGAGCGCATCCGCAAGACCGGCGCCAACGTCTGGCTGGTCAACACCGGTTGGACCGGCGGTCCGTACGGGGTCGGCAAGCGCATGAGCATCGCCCACACGCGTGCCATCATCGACGCCATCCACGACGGCTCGCTGGCCAAGGTCGAGACCGTCGCCGACCCGGTGTTCGGCTTCGCCGTGCCGACCTCCTGCCACGGCGTGCCCGATGCCGTGCTGGTGCCTAAGAACGCGTGGGCCGACAAGGCTGCCTACGACGCGCAGGCGAAGCACCTCGCCGGTCTGTTCCACGCCAATTTCGAGAAGTTCGCCGACCAGGCGAGCGAAGAGATCAAGGCGGCCGCGCCGAAGGCCTGAGCCCGGTTCGCCGGGCGTCGACCGCAGCCCTCCGTCCTCCGGGACGGGGGGCTTTTCGTTTCGAGCCAAGACCGCAGCGGGTGCCCCCCCGATGCCGCGGGCTGCCCTATGCTGACGTAGAGCGTCCGGCGGAGGCGGCTGGCGTCCGGTGCACACCGGGCGTTGAGGCCGGATCCGACATGAGGCCATCACGGTCTGGAAGAGCCCCTGACCCGGAGGTGAGGCAGGTGGAGGCCCGGCTCGACAGTGTCATCGCCAGGTACGTCGCCCCACTGGCGGAGCGTTACGGCTTCGTGCCGGTACGCCGGGAGGTGTTCGCGATGGGAGCGCTGCAGCACTACGTGGCCGGGGAGCTGCACATCCGAATCGTCAACGACCGGGGAATCGTGGCGTTCGAGGTCGGACCCAGGGGTCATCCCGAGCTGACCCGGGAGGTCGCGCTGATCAAGGAGCACCTGGAGCCGCCCAGGAAGGGCGTGCTCAACCTGTCGCTGGCCGAGCAGGCGGCATTCCTGGACGAGAATTGGCTCTGGCTCAACGAAGCCTTCTCGCAGGCCCGTTACCGGGCGACGCTCGAAGCGCTCGCGCGACACGGCAGGCGCGCACGCGAGGGGGTGTCCGGCCGCCAGTTGCCATAATCGGGCCATGGACCGACCCCGTTCCTGCAAGCGTTCGACCCGCCCATTGGCCGCGACCCACGATCGGGTCGGCGGCCGCCGGGCCACGCCCACTCTCGCAGCGGCCAGGGCGAGGTACCGCCGGAGTCGTTCCGGGAGGGGAGGCGTGCGTTTGAGCCTGTGGAGCCCGCGGCCGGTGCCCGCGGCGACAGGCTGAGAGCGGGTCGGAGACGTCCCCGTGGTTGTCGCGATCCGCCTCGTCGGGCTGTTGCTGGCGCTCCTCGCTGTGGCCAACCTCGTCGCGTTGCTGGTGACCGAGCCGGGGCAACTGGTCAGCCCGGTCGCCGTCGCGGTGCGCTACACACTGCTCCTGCTCGCCGGCACCGGCCTGCTGCTGGCGTCGCGCTGGGGCGTGGTGGTCTACCTCGTCGCGCTCGCGTTCAACTGGACG
>JBFIFF010000036.1:0-10782 GCA_041602955.1 Gammaproteobacteria bacterium
CAGCGCTTCAGGCTGGCCCAGTGCTGGGCCCAGGTGGCGGCCGGGAAGTCGGGGTCGAGGTCGTGGATGGTGCGCGCGAGCAGCGCATCGCGCGGGTAGCCGTAGGTGGCGACCGCGCGCTCGTTGGCGTAGACGAGGCGGCCGTTGGCATCGACCAGCAGCACCATGTCGCAAGCCCGCTCGACCGCGTGCAGCAGGTGCGCGGCGGCGGGCCGATCGGTTTCGCTGGCGGACAGGTGTTGGTTTTCGAGTTCCATCGTGACCGGCGCCGGAGGGTGCGGTGAGGCACGGTGGACGACGCGCTCCGCGCTAATATAGCAGTTCATCCGTGACCCGATACCCGTGGCGAAGGCGCTTTTGAACCCCGACCTGCGCATCGTTTCCGGCGGCCAGACCGGCGTCGATCGCGGCGCCCTCGACGCCGCCCTGGCGCACGGTTGCCCGTGCGGCGGCTGGTGCCCCGCAGGGCGCCTGGCCGAAGATGGGCCGATCCCCGCAGCGTACCCGCTGCGCGAGCTGCCGGGTGGCGGCTACCGGGCGCGCACTCGCCGCAACGTCCGCGACAGCGATGCCACCGTGGTTGTCGCCTTCGGGGATCCGGTCGGGGGCACCGCGGCGACCCTCGATGACTGCCGGCGACTCGGTCGGCCGGTGCTGGTGATCGACGCCGCCAGGAGCGGGGTCGACGCAGCGGTGGACCGGCTCGTGGCGTTCGTTGGACGGCACGCGGTGCGCGTGCTCAACGTCGCCGGGCCACGCGCCAGTGAAGCGCCGCACGGCCGTGACTGGACGCGCGAGTTCGTCGGCCGCTTCCTCGTCCGCCGGCTTGCTATGCTCGTGCCTCGCGACACGGGAGGCGACGCATGAGCTGGTGGGGCAAGGTGATCGGTGGGGCGTTCGGCTTCATGCTCGGCGGGCCGCTGGGTGCGGTGCTCGGCGCCGCGTTCGGTCACCAGTTCGACAAGGGGCTCGACGGGGTCGATCGCGAGGCGCTCGCGCCGGGCGACACCGAGCGCGTGCAGGTGGCCTTCTTCACCGCCACCTTCTCGGTGATGGGTCACATGGCCAAGGCCGACGGTCAGGTGACGCGCGACGAGATCGCGCTGGCCCAGGCGGTGATGGCGCGCATGGAGCTGACGCCGCCGATGCGCCAGGCCGCGATCAGGCTGTTCGACCAGGGCAAGCAGGCGGGCTTTCCACTCGACGACGTGCTCGACCAGTTCCGCCGCGAGGCGCACCGGCGGCGCAACCTGCTGCGCATGTTCCTCGAGATCCAGCTGCAGGCGGCGCTCGCCGATGGCACGCTGCACGCCGCCGAGCGGCGCGTGCTCGAGCGGGTCTGCGAACGGCTCGGCCTGGCGCGCGCCGAGCGCGACGCCCTCGAGGCGGCGTTCCGCGCCGAACGCCACCACCAGCGCACCCGGCCGACACAACCCCCGGTGCTGGCCGACGCCTACGCCATCCTCGGCGTGGACGAACGGGCAGGCGACGCCGAGGTCAAACGCGCCTACCGCCGGCTGCTGAGCCAGCACCACCCGGACAAGCTGGTGGCCAAGGGGTTGCCCGAGGAGATGATGAAGCTGGCGACCCAGAAGACCCACGAGATCCGCCAGGCCTACGAGGCGGTGCGCGAGGCGCGCGGCTTCTAGGGGCTGGTCCTAGGCGCGAGAGAAGGTGCAGCGGTAGGCGCTGCGCAGCCGGTGCAGGATCGACAGCAGCGCGAGCACCAGGATCACGGCGTTGCCGTTGTGCGCCACCGCGGTCAGCAGTGGCAGCCCACCGGTCACGTTGGCGATGCCAAGAGCGACCTGCGCTCCGAGGAGCACGCCCAGAAGCAGGCCCGGGCCGCGCATGGCAGGGCGCGCGAGCAACGCGAGCGCGAGTCCGCCGACCACCACCAGCACGGCCAGCGCGCCGACGCGGTGGGCCAGGTGGATCGCGGTACGCGCCTCGGCGTCGAGCACGCCGAACTCGTAGTTGGTGCCGGTGCCGCGCCAGAGCACGAAGGCCTCGCCGAAATCGGCGGGCGGCAGGTAGCGGCCGCCGAGGCAGGTGGGGAACTCGGGGCAGCTCAGCGCGGCGTAGTTGGTGCTGGTCCAGCCGCCGAGGGCGACCTGCAGCACCAACGCGCCGAGCGCCAGCCACGCCCACCTGCGCAGCCAGTCGGGTGCCGGGTGGTAGCCGCGGTCGCCCCGTTCGCGCAGCGCCAGCCACCAGAGCAGCGCGGTGGTCGCCAGGCCGCCGAGCAGGTGCAGCGTGACCACCGCGGGCTTGACCAGCAGGGTCACGGTCCACATGCCGAGCAGGCCCTGCAGCACCACCAGCACGACCAGCACCAGAGGCAGGCGCGAGGCGGCCAGGCCGCGTGTGCGCAGCGACACGAGGGCGACCAGCACGATGCCCAGGCCGAGGCCGGCGGCGAGGTAGCGGTGGGACATCTCCTTCCACGCCTTGGCCGGCTCCAGCGGCCGCTGCGCGAGGCGCGGGTCGTCGGCGGCGAGGCTGCCGGGGGCGGGCACGGTCAGTTGGCCGTAGCAGCCGGGCCAGTCGGGACAGGCGAGGCCGGCGTGGGAGAGGCGCACGTAGGCACCGAGGGTGACCACGCCGAGCGCGAGCAGGGTCAGCAGCAGTGCCGGCAGGCGCAGGGCGCCGCGGTTGTTACGTACAATGGCGACCATGACTGACCATCCTGCCGCGACGGGCGAGCCCGCGCATTCTACCAGCGCCTCCTGGACCATCGACCTGCCTGCCGCGCACCTGCCCGCGGCGCGCCGCTGGCTGCTGCTCGGGCTCGCCGCGTTGGCCGGCGCCGGCCTGTTCGCGCTGCTGCTGGTGCTGGCGCGCATCCCGGGCGCCGACGCCTGGCTGCCGGGCATCGACCTGTTCCGCGTCGCGCTGGTCACCCACGTCGACCTGTCGGTGCTGGTCTGGTTCCTCGCCTTCGCCGGCTTCCTGTGGACGCTGCGCGACGGGCCGCGCGCGCCGTGGGGCAAGCGCGCGTTCGCGCTGGCCGCCGTCGGCACCGCGTTCGTCGTCGTCACGCCGTTCACCGGCAGCGGCCAGCCGGTGTTGAGCAACTACGTGCCGGTGCTGGCCAGCCCGCTGTTCCTCGGCGGGCTGGCGCTGTTCGCCGTCGGCGTCGCGCTGCGCGCGTTCAAGTGCGTGCAGGGCGGCCTCGAGGCGGCGCACCGCAACCCGGTCTCGGCCGGGCTGTTCCTGGCCGCGGTGGCGACGCTGCTCGCGGCGTTCACCGTGGTGCGCACCGGCTTGAAGATGCCGCTGCTCGCCAACCCGGAACTGCGCTACGAGATCCTGTTCTGGCCGGTCGGACACGTGTTGCAGTTCGCCTACGCGGCGCTGGCGATGACCGCCTGGGTCTGGCTCGCCGCGGGCACCGGGCTGCGCCCGTTTGGCGGTCCGCGCTTGGCCACCATGCTGCTGCTGAGCGGTGTGCTGCCGCTGTTCGGCGTGCCGGTGATCGAGATCATGACCGTCGCCGGCTCCGGTGAGCAGCGCCTGCACTACACCCTCCTGATGCGCTGGGGTGGGCTGTGGCCGGCGCTGCCGGTCGGGCTGCTGGTGGTGCTCGGGCTCCTCGCCGGACCGCGCGCGGCTGACGCCCTCCGTCCGGCACGTGCCGCGCTGGTCGCTTCGCTGCTGCTGTTTGGCCTCGGCGGCGGCCTCGGCTGGCTGATCTCCGGCCTCAACACCGTCATTCCCGCCCACTACCACGGCTCCATCGTCGGCGTGACGCTGGCGCTGATGGGGCTCACCTACCTGCTGCTGCCGGCGCTGGGCTACCGCCCCGCAACGGGCCGCCTGGCGCGCGCGCAGCCGTGGGTCTACGCCGGCGGCCAGCTGCTGCACATCGCCGGACTCGCCTGGTCGGGCTACCTCGGCGTGCAACGCAAGACCGCCGGCGCCGCGCAGGCGCTCGACTCGTTCGAGAAGAGCGCGGCGATGGGGCTGGCCGGCCTCGGCGGCCTGCTCGCCGTCGTCGGAGGGCTGCTGTTCCTGGTGGTCTGCTGGCAGTCGATGCGGCGCGTCGACCGGAATTGAAGGCTCAGGCCGTAGGCGGTCGGAACTTCCGGCGCGCCCTGTCCACCGCGCCCCGGGTCACGCAGCCCGCGACATGGTCGTTGACCAGCCCCATCGCCTGCATGAAGGCGTAGACCGTCGTCGGGCCGACGAACTTCCAGCCGCGCTTTTTCAGATCCTTCGACAACGCGATCGACTCCGGTGACGTCGACACCGTCTGCGGCGCGGCGAGGGTCGCCGGGTCGGGTTCGAAGCGCCAGAGGTGGGCAGCGAGCGAGCCCTCGGCCGCGACCATCTCGCAGGCGCGCCGCGCATTGTTGATCACCGCCTCGATCTTGCCGCGGTGGCGGACGATGCCGGCGTCGGCGAGCAGGCGGTCGACGTCGCGTTTCGTGTAGCGCGCGACGCGCTCGAAGTCGAAGCCGTGGAACGCGGCGCGGAAGTTCTCGCGCTTGGCGAGGATGGTGCGCCAGCTCAGCCCCGCCTGGAACCCCTCGAGGCAGAGTTTCTCGAACAGGCGCACGTCGTCGGCCACCGGGAAACCCCACTCGGTGTCGTGGTAGGCGAGGAACTCGGGGGCCGCGGCGCACCAGCGACAGCGCGGCCGGCCGTCGGGGGCGTCGAAGGTCTCGCTCATGGCAGGTCTCCGCCGCTTGCTAAGTCGAGCCGTGGGTCGATCATGCCCGGGGCGATCTCGAGGGTCTCGCCGGCGCCCACCGATGGGCGATGAACGGGTCGGCGTCAACCCGCTAACGGCCCCGGTGCGGTGTCACTTTTTGGCCAGCAGCACCGAGGCGCCGTCGGGCCCGGCGCGTTCGGCGTGCAGGCATCCCGCGGGGAGGTCGAGAAGCTCGCCCGGCAGGTAGCGTGTCACCCTGTCGGGCTCGGCCAGTGAGAACTCACCCGCTAGCACGAACAGCAGCACCGCCTCGTCGTGGGTGTGCAGCGGGCCGTCGGTGTGCGGCGGGTAGGTCTTGGGCTGCGGCGCGCCGTAGCCCCGTTCGGCCAGCAGGCGGCGGTATTCGGTTTCGGTCATGGCGGAGCTCGGGGGCAGGGTCAGTTCATGCGAGAACGACGTAGTGATCGACCAGCAGCAGCGCGAACAGCAGCCCGATGTAGAGGATCGAGAACGAGAAGGTGCGCCACGCCTGGCGTGGGTCGTCGCCGCTGTAGAGCCGCCAGGCCTGTCGGACGAACAGCCCGCCGAGGACCAGCGCCCCGGCGAGGTAGATCGGGCCGCTCATGCCGGCGCCGAACGGGAACAGGGACACGGCGAGGAGCATCACCGCATAGAGCAGCACCTGCAGCTTGGTGAAGGCGACGCCGTGGGTGACCGGCAGCATCGGGATGCCGGCGCGCCGGTAGTCCTCGCGGCGGTGGATCGCCAGCGGCCAGAAGTGCGGCGGGGTCCAGGTGAAGACGATCAGGAACAGCAGCAGGGCGTGCAGGTGCACCTCGCCGGTCATCGCCGCCCAGCCGAGCACCGGCGGCATCGCCCCCGCGGCGCCGCCCCAGACGATGTTCTGTGGCGTGCGGCGCTTGAGGAAGACCGTGTAGACGATGCCGTAGCCGATCAGCGAGGCGCAGCTCAGCACGGCGGTGAGCGCGTTGACCTGCCAGGCCAGCAGCACCACCGAGAACAGGCCGAGGCCGATCGCCAGCGCCAGTGCGTGGACGACCGGCACCGTGCCGCTCGGCAGCGGGCGGCGGCGGGTGCGTTGCATGGTGGCGTCGCTGTCGCGCTCGATCAGGTGGTTCAGCACGGCGCCGCTGGCGGCGGCCGCGGCGATGCCGAGGGTGCCGAACAGCAGCGGCGCCCACGGCGCCGGGCCGGGCACGGCAAGCAGCATGCCGACGACCGCGGTGAAGACGATCATCAGCACCACCTTGGGCTTGGTCAGCTCGAGGTAATCGGCGAGGGTTGGGCGCACCGCGGTGGCGGGCAGGGTCTGGGTTCTCAGCATCGTTCCTCTCTCACCAGCTGCGCGAGACACGCAACAGCCGTTTCATATCCCTGAGCACCTCGTCGGGCGCCACTTCGGAGAAAGCGTAGCGCAGCACCAGGCGACCGCGCGCGTCGCCGAGGAGCAGCGTGGGGGCAGCGCCGGCGAGGCGTGCGAGTTCCGGGCCGGCGAGGGCCAGGGCCAGGTCGGGCGAGTCGTCGAGCAGCTGCTCGCGCGTGGGGGTGTCGGGCGGCGCGCCGAAGGCGATCACGCGCACCACGCGACGCTGCTCGATGCCCGCGGCGCGCCGTGCCTGGCGCAGCGCGGTGTGACGTCCGCGGCACGCCGTGTCGCAGGCGCCCGGTTCGACCACCAGCAGCAGCCAGCCGTTGCGTCCGGGGTCGAGGGCGAAGGGGCGGCCGTCGAGGTCGCTCAGCGCCAGGCTGGCGTAGGCGACCGGCGGCTCGAGCAGCGTGCCGTGCTGGGCGCTCGGCTGCGGCAGCCAGTGCGGGTTGAAGTAGAGCAGCCACGACCCGACGAACGGCACCGCGGCGACGGTCGCGAGCAGCAGCAGGACCCGCCGGTTGCGCTGCCGGTTGGCCGGCGTGGCGGGGGCAACGGCGTTCACGCAGCGCTCCCGGCGGGGGTCCCGCGATGTACCGCGTGGCGGACCCAGAGCAGCGCGGCGAGCAGCGCGAAGGCGAACCACTGCACCGCGTAGCCGACGTGCAGGGCCGGGGCCAGCCCCCCCGTCGGACGCGACCAGTCGCGCGCGTAGCCGTCGGGCTGGTCGGGGTCGAGCAGCAGCGCGGCCGGCAGGGGCGCCACCCCGGCCACCCGCGCATAGGCGCCCGGGTCGAGGCGCGACCACGGCGCGCGCCACGGGTCGTCGGCCGGTTCGGCGGGGCCGAGCTCGAGGGCCGGCGGCTGCGGCAGGGCCACGCGGCCTGTGACCGTGACCTGGATCGCCGGCGGCGCCGTCGCGTCGGCCGGGTCGCCGACCCAGCCGCGGTTGACCAGCAACTCCATGCCGTCGGCGCGGCGCAGCGGGGTGATGACGTGGACGCCGCGGCGCCCCTGGCGCACCCGGTCGCCGACCACGAACTGGCGTGCGGCGACGTAGCGGCCCTCGAGCGTGACCCGGGCGTGCTCCAGTGCACGCCAGTCCGGTGCTGCGGGCAGGGTCACCGCGGCGGCGTCCCAGCGCGCGTCGAGCCGCGCACGCAGCTCCCGCTTGGTCTCCGCGCGTTCGAGTTGCCACATGCCGAGTGCGGCGAACAGCGGCACCGCGATCAGCATGGCGGCCGTCGGGACCGGGCCCGGGCGGAAGGTGAGTTGTCCGCGGCGCATGGCACTGCTATACCTTTGCCATATATCAACGCAGAGTCTGGGCGTCGCCAACGCGGCGGCCGACCGGCCGCAGGGCGGGCGTCGTGACGGCGTCCCGCGGGCACCAGGAGACGACCATGGACCTGATCATCAAGATCCCGATGTTCATCCTCCTCGGACTGATCATCATCTCCCTCGGGCAGGCCATGTTCTACCTCGGGCGCGACGACGGCGACGTGGACCGCACGCGCATGGTCCGTGCGCTGACCGTGCGCATCACCCTGTCGCTGTTCCTGTTCGGGCTGCTGATGGCCGGCTACTACTTCGGCATGATCGAGCCGCACGGCAGGTAGCACGGCCGGCGACACACGGGCTCAGAACCAGTAGACGAAGATGAACAGGCCGAGCCAGACGACGTCGACGAAGTGCCAGTACCACGCCACCGCCTCGAAGGCGAAGTGGTTCTGCGGCGAGAAGTGACCCTTAAGTGAGCGGCCGAGCATCGCGATCAGCATGATCGCGCCGATGGTCACGTGCATGCCGTGGAAGCCGGTCAGGATGTAGAAGGTCGAGCCGTACACCCCCGACTCCAGCGTCAGGTTCAACTCGGCGAAGGCGTGCTGGTACTCCCAGGCCTGGAAGCCGACGAACAGCAGGCCGAGCACGATGGTCGCGATCAGGCCGCGAACCAGCGTCTTCTGGTCGTTGAGCTTCAGCCCCCAGTGCGCCCAGGTGATGGTCGCGCCGCTGGTCAACAGGATCAGCGTGTTCAGCGCCGGGATGCCCCAGGCGCCCATCGGTGAGAATTCGCCACCCAGCTGGCCCGGTCCCGCGGTGGGCCAGGCCGCCTCGAACTGGTTGTAGAGCAGCTCCGAGGAGCCGAGGTAGCCGGCCCCGCCGAGCCAGGGCACGGCGATGACGCGGATGTAGTAGAGCGAGCCGAAGAAGCTGGCGAAGAAGAACACCTCCGAGGCGATGAACCAGTACATCCCCTGGCGGAACGAGCGGTCGACCTGGCGGTTGTAGGCGCCCGAGAGGTTCTCGGCGACCACGTCGCGGAACCAGCCGTAGAAGATGTAGGCGAGCAGCAGCGCGCCGCCGGTCACGATCACGCCGCCGAGGGCGATGTCGTTGATCATCAGGGTGGCGCCAAGCAGCAGCGCGAACACCGCGAACATGGAGATAAACGGCCACGGGCTCGGATCCGGGACGAAGTAGTGGCTACCCGGCGTGTCGTGTTGCTGGCTCATGGGCGGTCCCGTGGCCCTGGCGGTCGCGTTGGAGCGCCTCCGCGTGTCCGCGTGGCTGGGCCACGGCGTCAGGGTCGATGTTCATGAAGGTGTAGGAGAGGGTGAGGTTGCGGTACTCCAGGGGCAGGTCGGGGAGTACCACGAAGCGCAGCGTCAACTCGGCCTCGGCGCCGGGCTCGAGCGGCTGTTCCTGGAAGCAGAAGCACTCGGTCTTGTCGACGTAGGGGGTCGCCTGCCACGGCGTGACACTGACCACCGCACGCCCGGTCTGCGGCCGGTCGGAGAGGTTGCGTGCACGGAACGTGGCGGTGTGCCGGGACCCGGTCTCGAGGTCGAGCCGGCGCGTGACCGGCTCGAACTCCCACGGCAGGTTGGCGTTGACCGTGGTGTCGAAGCGCACCGTGACGGGGCGCACCACCGGGTCCGCCGCCGGCGGGCCGAGCGGGGCCAGCTTGCGCACCTGCGGCGCATCGGCGACCTGGATGCCGAGCGCGGCGCAGATCTGGCTGTAGAACGGCGCCAGCGCGAAGCCGAAGGCGAACATGCCGAGCGCCAACCCCCCGGCGAGCAGGGCCGTGCGGCGGTGGCTGCGGGGTGCGGTGTTCACCGGGCGTTCAGGGCCGTCTGCACCAGGTTCTGCCAGAACGGCACCGACGAGAAGAAGACCAGCACGACGAAGATGCCGAGCAGGATCGCGGTGCGGCGGTTTCGGCGCCGGGTGGCGTCGTCGACGGGGCGGGCCATGGCGGTCACTTGACCTGCGGCGCCGTTTCCCAGGAGTGGAACGGCGGTGGCGACGACAGCTCCCACTCCAACCCGGTGGCGCCCTCCCACGCCTTGTTCTCGGCCTGCTGGCCGCCGCGAATGCACTTGATGACGATGTACAGGAACAGCAGGTGGCTGAGGCCGTAGACCAGGCCGGCGACGCTGGAGATGAAGTTGAACTCGGTGAAGATCACGTTGTAGTCGATCACCCGGCGCGGCATGCCGGCCAGGCCGAGGAAGTGCTGCACGAAGAAGGTCAGGTTGAAGCTGATCATGTTGACCCAGAAGAAGATCTTGCCGAGCCGCTCGTCGTACATGTGGCCGGTCCACTTGGGCAGCCAGTAGAAGACCGCCGCGAACAGGCCGTAGATCGCGCCCGGGATCAGCACGTAGTGGAAGTGGGCGACGACGAACATCGAGTCGTGGTACTGGATGTCGGCCGGGATCACCGCGAGCATCACCCCGGTCAGGCCGCCGAAGCTGAACAGCAGCACCATCGCGGTGGCGAACAGCATCGGCGTCTCGAAGGTCATCGCGCCGCGCCACATGGTGGCGATGAAGTTGAACAGGATCAGGCCGACCGGGATCGAGATCAGGATGGTGCCGACCATGAAGTAGGTCACCGCGCCGAGCGACATGCCGATGGTGTACTGGTGGTGAGCCCAGACGACCATGCCGATGGTCGCGATCACCAGCATCGAGCCGACCGTCGAGTGGTAGCCGAACAGCGGCTTGCGCGAGAACGCCGGGATCACCTGGGCCAGCGCGCCGATCGCCGGCAGGATCAGGATGTAGACCTCGGGGTGACCGAAGAACCAGAACAGGTGCTGGAACAGCACCGGGTCGCCGCCGCCGGCGGCGTTGAAGAAGCTGGTGCCGAAGTGGCGGTCGAACAGCAGCATGGTCACGCCGCCGGCGATGATCGGCACCACCAGGATCAGCAGGAACGCGGTCACGAACCAGGCCCAGCAGAAGATCGGCATCTTCATCAGGGTCATGCCCGGCGCGCGCATGTTGAGGATGGTGACGATGATGTTGATCGACGCCAGAACCGACGAGATGCCGAGCATGTGGATGGCGAAGATCAGGAAGTCCATCGACATGCCGACCTGCACCGAAAGCGGTGGGTAGAGCGTCCAGCCGGTGTTGATCTGCGTGCCGCCGCCGGGGAAGAACGGCACGATGAACGACAGGATCAGCATCATCGCCGCGGCCGGCAGGATCCAGAAGCTGAGGTTGTTGAGCCGCGGCAATGCCATGTCGGGCGCGCCGATCATCAGCGGGATCATCCAGTTGGCGATACCGGCGCCGGCGGGCATCACCGCGCCGAAAATCATGATCAGCGCGTGGTTGGTCAGGATGTTGTTGTACAGGTCCGGGTCGAGCAGCTGCAGGCCGGGGAAGAGCAGCTCGGCGCGGATCGCCATGGCGGAGAGGCCGCCGAGGAAGAACATCGA
>JBFIFF010000037.1:0-10491 GCA_041602955.1 Gammaproteobacteria bacterium
AGCCTGGTCGTCAACGTCGGCGAGCGCACCAACGTCGCCGGCTCGGCGCGCTTCAAGCGGCTGATCATGGAGGGCGACTATGCCACCGCGCTCGAGGTCGCGAGCGAGCAGGTGGCCAACGGCGCCCAGGTCGTCGACGTCAACATGGACGAGGCGCTGCTTGACGGCCCGCGGGCGATGTCGACCTTCCTGAACCTCGCCGCCGGCGAACCGGACATCGCGCGCGTGCCGGTGATGATCGACTCCTCCGACTGGGCGGTGATCGAGGCTGGACTCAAGTGCATCCAGGGCAAGGGGGTGGTCAACTCGATCAGCCTCAAGGAGGGCGAGGAGGCGTTCCTCGAGCGCGCCCGCGCGGTGCGTCGCTACGGTGCCGCGGTGGTGGTCATGGCCTTCGACGAGGCCGGCCAGGCCGACACCCTCGAGCGCAAGGTGGGAATCTGCACCCGCGCCTACCGGCTGTTGACCGAGAAGGTCGGCTACCCGGCCGAGGACATCATCTTCGATCCCAACATCTTCGCCGTGGCCACCGGCATCGAGACGCATGACACCTACGCCGTCGATTTCATCGAGGCGGTGCGCACCATCAAGCGTGATCTGCCGCATGCGCTCTGCTCGGGCGGCGTCTCCAACGTCTCGTTCTCGTTCCGCGGCAACAACCCGGTGCGCGAGGCGATCCACGCGGTGTTCCTCTACCACGCGATCCGTGCCGGACTCGACATGGGCATCGTCAATGCCGGCCAGCTCGCGATTTACGACGACCTGCCGGGCGAGCTGCGCGAGCGGGTCGAAGACGTGGTGCTCAACCGCCGCGCCGACGCCACCGAGCGGCTGCTCGAGGTCGCCGATCGCTACCGCGCGTCGGGTGCCGAGGTGCGCGGCGAGGATCCGGCGTGGCGCGAGGCACCGGTCGCCGAGCGGCTTGCCCACGCGCTGGTGCACGGCATCGACGCCTTCATCGCGGTCGACGCCGAGGCAGCGCGACAGGAGCTCGGCACCCCGCTTGCCGTCATCGAGGGCCCGCTGATGGCGGGCATGAACACCGTCGGCGACCTGTTCGGTGCCGGCAAGCTGTTCCTGCCGCAGGTGGTCAAGAGCGCGCGGGTGATGAAGAAGGCCGTCGCCTACCTCGAGCCCTACCTCGCCGCCGATCGCGCCGAGGGGGTCACCTCGCAGGGGCGCGTGCTGCTGGCCACGGTCAAGGGCGACGTCCACGACATCGGCAAGAACATCGTCGGCGTGGTGCTCCAGTGCAACAATTTCGAGGTGATCGACCTCGGCGTGATGGTGCCGACGGAGACCATCCTGACGCGGGCCGCGGAAGAGAAGGCCGACATCATCGGACTGTCCGGGCTGATCACGCCGTCGCTGGTCGAGATGGCTCAGATCGCCCGGGAGATGCAGCGCCGCGACCTGGCCTTGCCGCTGCTGATCGGGGGGGCGACGACGTCCAAGGCCCACACCGCGGTCAAGATCGAACCGGAGTATCCCAACGCGCCGACCGTCTGGGTCAAGGATGCCTCGCGCGCGGTGGGGGTGGTGCAGAACCTGATCAGCGCGACGGCCCGCGAGGCCTACGCCGCCGAGGTGCGCGCGGACTACACGCGGGTCCGCGAGGAGTTCGCCGGGCGCCGGCAGGCGAGCCCGATGCTGACCCTCGCCGAGGCACGCGCCAATGCCCTGCGCATCGACTGGAGCGCTGCCGCGCCACCGGTGCCGCGCCGCCTCGGCGTGCAGGTGGTCGACGACATCGCGTTGGCCGACCTGGTCGACTACATCGACTGGACCCCGTTCTTCCTGACCTGGGATCTCGGCGGCCGCTACCCGGCGATCCTCGACGATCCCGAGAAGGGGTCGATGGCGCGCAACCTGTTCGACGACGCGCGGGCGATGCTCGCGCGCATCACCGACGAGCGTTGGCTCACGCCGCGCGCCGTGTGCGGCCTGTTCCCCGCCAACCGTGACGGGGACGACGTCGTGGTCTGGAGCGACGAGACGCGCACCGTTCCGCGCGCGCGTTTCCGTTTCCTGCGCCAGCAGACCCCGCGTCGCGCCGGCCAGCCGAACCTCTGCCTGGCCGACTTCGTCGCCCCGGCGGGCACACCCGACTACCTCGGCGCCTTCGCCGTCACGTCGGGCGGCGAGGTCACGGCGCGCGCGCGCGACTACGAGGACGCCCACGACGACTATCAAGCCATCCTGCTCAAGGCCCTGGCCGACCGCCTCGCCGAGGCGCTGGCCGAGTACCTCCACGCGCGAGTACGGCGTGAGTTCTGGGGCTACGCCGCCGACGAGGCGCTCGACAACGCGGCCCTGATCCAGGAGCGCTACCGCGGCATCCGCCCCGCGCCCGGTTACCCGGCCTGCCCCGAGCACACCGAGAAGGGCGAGTTGTGGCGGCTGCTCGACGCCGAGGCGCACACCGGCATCACCCTGACCGAGAGCTACGCCATGGCGCCGGCCGCGTCGGTCAGCGGCTTCTACTTCGCGCACCCCGAGTCGCGCTACTTCACGGTCGGCAGGGTCGGCCGCGACCAGGTCGAGGACTACGCGCGGCGCAAGGGCTTCGACCTGGCCACCTCCGAGCGCTGGCTCGCCTCCAACCTCGCCTACGCTCCGGAGTAGCCGGTCCTCCGGCCCGGGTTGACCCTGCTCACGGCAATACTTTACTATTTTAGTAGGACATGGGCCGCGGACCTGCGTGGCCGAAGGCAGAAATCCAAGGAGTTCCGAGTCGATGAAGATCTGGCGTTGCGTGGTGTGCGGTTTCATCTACGACGAGGCCGCGGGTCTGCCCGAGGAGGGCATTCCCGCGGGCACCCGCTGGGAAGACGTCCCGGACGGCTGGGAGTGCCCCGAATGCGGTGTCGGCAAGGACGATTTCGAGATGGAGGAGTACGCCGCCTGAGGCGCCCACCCCGCCTACCCCTGCGCCAGAGGCCGGTCCAGTGACCGGCCTCTGCGTTTCCGGCGCCCAGCCCTACCCTGCCCTGTCTATACTTGGCGCTCTGTAATCATGACGATGAGGGAGACAGGAGATGGGAACACCGCTGACGTCGGTGAATGGCATCGGACCCGCCGCCGCCGCCGTGCTCGAGGCGCACGGCTTGACCAGCGCCGAACAGCTCGCCGCGAGCGTGGTCGAGGACCTGGTCAGGGTGCCAGGCTTCGGGCCGGTGCGTGCCGCGACCACGCTGCGCGCCGCGCGCAGCCTGGTCGAAGGCCGTCAGGAGACCGGCGGCACACGGTCCGGAACCGAGTCGGACCGCGTCACGGAGAAGGCCAAGAACAAAGACAAGAAAAAGGGCAAGAAGGGCAGGGAAAAGGACGACAAGAAGGCCCACAAAGGCAAAAAGGACAAGAAGAACAAAAAGAAGGATAAGAACAAGGGCAAGAAGAAGGACAAGAGGAAGACCAAGAAGGACCCGAAGAAGGGCCGCGGCAAGGGCAAGAAGAAGGGCAAGGACGCCAAGAAGCGCGACCGCAAACGGGGTAGCTAATCCGCTGAGCGCCGCATGGCGAAGCGCGGGAAGCGGTGACCTCCCAGCCCGCACGCTCCGGTGTGGCAGAACCCGACGTGTGGCCGGTCGTCCGGTCTAGGAACCGGGGAGGTAGAGGATCGCCTCGGCCTCGACCACGGCGCCCTTGGGCAGCGCGGAGACGCCGATGGCGGCGCGGGCCGGGTAGGGGGCGGTGAAATAGTCGGCCATCACCTGGTTGACCGTAGGGAAGTTGCCCAGGTCGGTCAGGTAGAGCGTGAGCTTGACCACGTCGTCGAGCGTGCCCCCGGCGGCCGTGGCCACCGCGGCGAGGTTGTCGAACACCTGCCTGGCGTGGGCGGCGAAGTCGCCGTCGACCAGCTCCATGCTCTTCGGGTCGAGGGGGATCTGCCCTGAGAGGTAGACGGTGCGTCCGCAGCGCACCGCCTGCGAGTAGGTGCCGATCGCGGCGGGGGCCTGATCGCTGTGGATGGGTTCTCCGTTCATCGGCGGCTTCCTTCGGCGGGTCGGGGGAATCAGGTGCGGGCGATGCGACGGACCGCCGGGATGGCGCGTAGACGGCGCATGATGCGTGCGAGATGCACGCGGTCTCGGACCGTCAGGACGAACTGCAGCGTGGAGTGCAGGCCGTCGCGCTCCTTGGTCTTGACGTCCTCGATATTGGATTCGAGCTCCGAGATCGCCGCCGCGACGGTGGCCAGCGCCCCGCGCTGGTTGTCGATCTCGATGCGAATTTCGGTCGCGAACTGCTCGTCCAGGCCTGGCGCCCATTCGACGTGAACCCACTTGTCCGGCTTCTTGCGGAACTCGGCGACGTTCTTGCACTGCTGGCTGTGGATCACCAGGCCACGGCCGGCCGTCAGGAAGCCGAGTATCCGGTCGCCGGGCAATGGATGGCAGCACTTGGCATAGCTGATCACCGTGCCCTCCCCGCCCTTGATGCTGAGCGGCGCAGGCTCCCGTACCTGCGGTGCGCCCTCGGCGTCGGCTTCCGGCCCGGGTAGCAGACGACGCGCGACCAGCACGGCGGGACGCTGGCCGAGACCGATCTGCTCGCAGAGCTCGTCCAGGGACCCCACGCGCAGTTCGTCCAGGGCCGAGGCCACGGTCGGTTCGGCGATTTCCTTGAGCCCTCCGCCCAGTTCGCCGAGCGCGCGTTCGAGCAGGTAGCGTCCGAGCTGGATCGCATCGCTGCGGGTCAGGTTCTTGAGGAAGTTGCGGATGCTCGAGCGCGCCTTGGCGGTGACCACGAAGTTGAGCCAGGCCGGGTTGGGTCGTCCGACCGGCGAGGTGATGATCTCGACGGTCTGGCCATTTTCGAGCAGGGTCGACAGCGGCATCATGCGCCGGTTGATCTTGACCGCGGCGCAGCTGTTGCCGATGTCCGAGTGGACCGCGTAGGCGAAGTCCACCGCGGTGGCTCCGCGCGGCAGTTCCATGATCTGCCCCTTCGGGGTGAACACGTAGACCTCGTCGGGGAACAGGTCGATCTTGACGTTCTCGAGGAACTCGACCGAGTCGCCGCTGGCGCGCTGCATCTCGAGGAGGCTCTGCAGCCACTCGCGTGCGCGCGCATGTGCCGTGTTGCCCGTGTCGCTGCTCGATTTGTAGAGCCAGTGCGCGGCGACGCCGGCCTCGGCCACCTTGTTCATGTCCTCGGTGCGGATCTGGATCTCGATCGGCACCCCGGGCGGGCCGAACAGCACGGTGTGCAGTGACTGATACCCGTTCGATTTCGGGATGGCGATGTAGTCCTTGAACTTGCCCGGCAGCGGCTTGAACAGGTTGTGCACGATGCCGAGCACCCGGTAGCAGGTCTCGACTTCGTCGACGATGATGCGGATGGCGTAGACGTCGAGCACCTCGGCGAGCGAGAGCCCCTTGGTGATCATCTTGCGGTAGATGCTGTAGAGGTGCTTCTCGCGCCCCACCACGCGCGCGTTGATCTGCTCCTGGTGGAGGCGGTTCTTGATCGCTGTCTCGAGGCGCTTCATCACCTCGCGACGGTTGCCGCGCGCGTTGCGCACCGCGTCCTGGATGACCCGGTAGCGCATCGGATAGAGGGCCGCGAAGCCGAGGTCCTCGAGTTCCAGGCGGATGGCGTTCATGCCCAGCCGGTTGGCGATCGGCACGTAGATGTCGAGGGTCTCGCGGGCGATGCGCCGCCGCTTGGCCGGGGCCATCACCGACAGCGTGCGCATGTTGTGCAGCCGGTCGGCGAGCTTGATCAGGATGACGCGCAGGTCGCGCACCATCGCCATCATCATCTTGCGAAAGTTCTCGGCCTGGGCGTCGTCCGGGTTCTCGAGCTCCATCTTGGTCAGCTTGCTGACCCCGTCGACGAGCACGGCCACCTCGTCGCCGAACTCCGTGGCCAGCTGCTGCTTGCTGACGCGGGTGTCCTCGATGACGTCGTGCAGCAGCGCGGCGACGATGCTGTCGGCGTCGAGGCGCATCTCGGCCAGCATGTGGGCGACGTCGAGCGGATGGCAGATGTAGGACTCGCCGGTTTTGCGGAACTGGCCCTGGTGGGCGCGGGCGCCGAACAGGTAGGCACGATGGACGGCGTCGAGCTGCGGCCGCTCGAGGTAGGTCTCGAGCAGGTCGCAGAGGTTGCTCAGCCGGAACAGCGCGGCGAGGTCGTGTTCGGGGTCGGGTGCGCGCGGCAGCGACCCGGCGTGGGCGGTCCCGCCGGGCGGTGCGGGCGGGAGGGTGTCAGGGGCGGGTACGGGCGGCGTCGGCATGCCGGTCCCGGCGCGGCGCGGGTGGCCGCGTACGGTCTCCCCTTCAGGGCCGCTCCTGCAGCAGCTCCTCTTCGGAGACGTGCGACTCCTCGGCGTGCTCCTGCGCGGTCACTTCGTAGAGGATGTCGGTGGTGACGTGGCCGTCGGCGATCTCGCGCAGCGCGACCACGGTCGGCTTGTCGTTCTCCCACGGCACGTGCGGCTCGGCACCGGTGCTGGCCAGCTGCCGGGCGCGCTTGGTGGCGCTGAGCACCAGCTCGAAGCGGTTGGGGATCCTCTCCAGGCAGTCTTCGACCGTTACGCGTGCCATGGCATTTTCACTCTGGTTTCAGGGATGCGGAATAGGGGAATCAGTTTACAGAATCAGGGGGTTGCCAACAACTGCTCAAACAGCTTGCGGTGGCGCTCGGCCTGGAGTGAGGACGTCAGCCGACGCGCACGGAAGATCGCCGCGAGGTCGGCCAGGGCCTCCTCGAAGCGGTCGTTGATCACCAGGTAGTCGTATTCGGCGTGGTGATCCATCTCGTGGAGCGCCGCGTCGAGCCGTGCGGCGATCACCGCGTCGCTGTCCTGCGCGCGGTCGCGCAGTCGGGCCTCGAGCGCCGCGCGGCTGGGCGGCAGGATGAACACCGACGTGGCGGTGGGCATCGCGGCGCGCACCTGGCGCGCTCCCTGCCAGTCGATCTCCAGCACCAAGTCGCGCCCGCTGGCGAGGACGGCCTCGACCGCCGTGCGCGAGGTGCCATAGCGGTTGCCATGAACGCTGGCGTGTTCGAGAAAGTCGCCGCGCTCGACCATGGCGTCGAACGTCGTGGCGTCGACGAAGTGGTAGTGGACGCCGTCCTCCTCGCCCGGGCGCGGCGTCCGGGTGGTGTGCGAGACCGCCACGCCGAGCAGGGGGTCGCTCTCGGTGAGCGCCCTGAGCAGGCTGGTCTTGCCGGCGCCGGAGGGCGCGGAGACGACGTAGAGGGTGCCGTTCACCGGTCGTTCACTCGATGTTCTGGACCTGTTCGCGCATCTGTTCGATCAGGACCTTGAGGTCGACCGAAATGCGCGTGGTCTCGACGTCGGCCGACTTGGAGCCGAGGGTGTTGGCCTCCCGGTTGAGCTCCTGCATGAGGAAGTCGAGCCGCCGGCCCACCGCCTCGTCGCGTGCGAGGACGTCGCGCACCTCGGCGAGGTGTGCGTCCAGGCGGTCGAGCTCCTCGGCGACGTCGAGCTTGTTACCGAGCAGGGCCATCTCCTGCTCGAGGCGCTCGGTGTCGAGTTCGGCACGCAGCTCGGCAAGCTTGTCGGTGAGCCGCTTGCGGTGGTGATCGAGCACCTCCGGCAGCCGCACGCGCGCCTGGTCGACCAGCGCCGCCATGCCGTCACAGCGTTCGCGGATCAGTTCGGCGAGCCGTGCGCCCTCGCGCTCGCGCGTGGCACGCAGGTCGTCCAGACCCCGCTCGAAGAGCGCCAGTGCCGTCTCGCGCACCGGCTCGAAGTCGACCTCGGGGACGTTGAGCACCCCGGGCCAGCGCAGCACGTCGAAGGGGTCGATGCGGGCCGGGTTCTCGATGCGGTTGGCCAGCGCCTTGCCGGCGGCGATGACCCGCTCGGCGAGGGCCTCATCGATGTGCAGCTCGGTGGCGCCGGCGGGTGCCGGCTGGAAACGCAACTGGCAGTCGAGCTTGCCGCGCCTCAGGGCGCGCGTGGCGCGCTCGCGCAGCGTGCCCTCGAGGACGCGGAACTCGTCGGGAAGGCGCGGCGAGACCTCGAGGTAGCGGTGGTTCACCGTGCGCAGTTCCCAGCACAGGGTACCCGCGGCATGGCGCTCCTCGAGGCGTGCGAACGCGGTCATGCTGTGGATCATCGGCGGGGTCTCGGGTGCGGCGGGAGAGGCGACGGTATAATCGACGCGATTCTACATCAACCCCCGGAGAGCCAGACCATGCGACCCAGCGGGCGCGCAGCCGACGAGCTGCGAGCAGTGCGTTTCACGCGCGGGTACACCCGCCATGCCGAGGGCTCGGTGCTGGTCGAGGTCGGCCAGACCCGGGTGCTGTGCACCGCCAGCGTCGAGGCCGGGAGGGTGCCACCGTTCCTGCGTGGCAGCGGCGAGGGCTGGGTCACCGCCGAGTACGGCATGCTGCCGCGGTCGACCCACACACGCAGCGGGCGCGAGGCGGCCCGCGGCAAGCAGGGTGGGCGCACCCTGGAGATCCAGCGGCTGATCGGGCGCAGCCTGCGCGCGGTGGTCGATCGGCGCGCGCTGGGCGAGAACACCATCACCCTCGACTGCGACGTGCTGCAGGCCGACGGCGGTACGCGCACCGCGTCGATCACCGGGGCGTGGGTGGCCCTGGCCGACGCGATCACCACCCTGCGCCGCGACGGGCTGCTCAAGGGTGAACCGCTGCACGGCCAGGTGGCGGCTGTCTCGGTCGGCATCTACCGCGGCACCCCGGTGCTCGATCTCGACTACGCCGAGGACGCCGAGGCCGAGACCGACATGAACGTGGTCATGAACGAGGCGGGCCACTACATCGAGTTGCAGGGGACCGCGGAGGGGCACGCCTTCCGCGGCGACGAACTCAAGGCCATGACCGACCTCGCCTGGCACGGCATTCAGCAGCTGCTCGAGTGGCAGCGCACGCCACGGGAGGCCTGAGGTGGCCACCGCATGCCGCGTGGTTCTGGCCAGCAACAACGCCGGCAAGGCGCGCGAGTTCGGCGAGCTGCTCGCTGGCAGCGGTCTCGAGGTGGTCGGCCAGGCCGAACTCGGCGTGCCCGAGGCCGAGGAGACGGCGCCGACCTTCGTCGAGAACGCATTGCTCAAGGCGCGCAATGCGGCCCGTATCACCGGCCTGCCGGCGCTCGCCGACGACTCGGGGCTGGCGGTCGACGCCCTCGGCGGCGCGCCGGGCATCTTCTCCGCGCGCTTTGCCGGACCCGGTGCGGGCGACGCGGCCAACAACGCCAGGCTGCTCGACCTGATGCGCGAGGTGCCGGAGGCGGCACGCGGGGCCGCCTTCATCTGCGCCCTGGTCTACCTGCGCCACGCCGAGGACCCCGTGCCACTGATCTGCCAGGGGATGTGGCGCGGCCGGCTGCTCGAGGCCCCGCGCGGCGCCAACGGTTTCGGCTACGACCCGCTGTTCCTGGTACCGGAACTCGGCAAGACCTCGGCGGAGCTGCCGCCGGAGGAGAAGAACCGGCGCAGCCATCGCGGCCAGGCGCTGCGGCAGCTGGTCGAGCGGCTCGCGGCCTCGGCGGGCTGAGAGCGCATGCCGCGCGCCGCCACGGCGGGTCCCTGGCATGCCGCGCGGGCGGTGCCGACCGAACTTCCACCGCTGACGCTCTACGTCCACCTGCCGTGGTGCGTGCGCAAATGCCCGTACTGCGACTTCAACTCACACGTCCCGGTAGGTGGCCTGCCCGAACAGGCCTACGTCGATGCCCTGCTCGCCGACCTCGAGCTCGACCTGCCGTGGGTGGCCGGGCGCCGGGTCGAGAGCGTCTACCTCGGCGGTGGCACACCGAGCCTCTTCTCGCCACCGGCGTTCGCCCGGTTGCTCGACGGCGTGCGCGCGCGGCTCGACCTGGCCGCGGGGGCGGAGATCACCCTGGAGGCGAACCCCGGTACTTTGCGCGATGGCTACTTCGCCGCGCTGCGCGAGGCGGGGGTCAACCGGGTCTCGGTCGGGGTGCAGAGCTTCGACCAGGCCCACCTGGCCACGCTCGGCCGCATCCACGACGCCGACCAGGCGCGGGCCACGGCTGAGGCGGTCCGGGCGGCGGGGATCGATGAGCTGAACCTGGACCTGATGGTGGGCCTTCCCGGTCAGACAGTGGCCGGCGCGCTGGCCGACGTCGAAGCGGCGCTGGCGCTCGACCCGACCCACCTCTCCCACTACCAGCTCACGCTCGAGCCGGGCACGGCCTTCGCGCGCCATCCCCCGGTCCTGCCGGCCGACGCGGTCATCGCCGCACAGCAGGCGGCCTGCCGCGCACGGCTCGCCCAGGCCGGTTTCGTCCACTACGAGGTGTCGGCACACGCGCGACCCGGACACCATTCGCGGCACAACGTCCACTACTGGGAGTTCGGCGACTACCTCGGCCTCGGTGCCGGTGCCCACGCGAAGCTGACGGGTGCGGACGGCATCCGCCGCCGCTCGCGGGTGGCCAACCCGGCCCGCTACATGGCCGCGGCCGGCGGCGAGGCGGCGGTGGCCGGCACGCTGACCCTCGACGCGGGCGACGCG
>JBFIFF010000038.1:0-10458 GCA_041602955.1 Gammaproteobacteria bacterium
CAGCTGGTCAACCAGTTCTCCCAGGAACCGAACTACAGCGATCCGGCTGCCGACGACTTCGAGGCGCTGTCGCGCGACGAGGTCATGGTACGCAGCCTCGACGCGACCGATCTCCCGGCGCTGGTGCGCATCGACACCCACGTCACCGGCCGCGACCGCACCGCCTACTACCGGCGCAAGGTCGACGAGGCGCTGCAACAGTCGGGCATCCGCCTGTCGCTGGTCGCGGAGGAGGACGGCATGGTGGTCGGCTTCATCATGGCGCGGGTCGACTACGGTGAGTTCGGCCAGACCGCGACCACCGCGGTGATCGACACCCTCGGCGTCGACCCGGGCTTCGCCGGTCGTCAGGTGGGACGGGCACTGGTCTCGCAGCTGCTCGCCAACCTCACCTCGTTGCGCGTCGAGACCGTGCGCACCATGGTCTACTGGGACAACTTCGGCCTGCTGCGCTTCCTGCAGCGCTGTGGCTTCCGCCCGGCGCAGCGGCTGGCCTTCAGCCGGCCGCTCGACTGAGGCGCCCGAGGTGGAGCGTGTCCTTCCGGCCTGGAACTTTCATGGACGCGCCGCGGTGGTCACCGGCGGTGCACGCGGCATCGGCCGCGCCATCGCCACGGCCCTCGCCTCGGCCGGCGCCGAGGTGCATTCGTTCGACGTCGGTGAAGCAGAGGCGGAGTTGCCGTACACCTGCCACGCTGTCGACGTCAGCGACGCGGCGAGCGTCGCCGCCGCGGTCGCGAAGCTGCCCGACCACGCCACGCTGCTGGTCAACAACGCCGGCATCACGCGCGACCGCAGCCTGGCGAAGATGAGCGACGAGGAGTGGCAGACGGTCTTGGCGGTCAACCTGACCGGCGCGTTCAACACCATCCGCGCACTCGCCCCGCGCATGCGCGCGGCCGGTCACGGGCGCATCGTCAACGTCACCTCGATCAACGGTCTGCGCGGCAAGTTCGGCCAGGCCAACTACGCCTCGGCCAAGGCGGGACTGGTCGGGCTGACCAAGACCGCGGCCAAGGAACTCGGCGCCAAAGGGGTCACGGTCAACGCCGTCGCCCCGGGCATGGTGATGACCGACATGGCGCATGCGCTGCCGCGGGAGATCCTCGACGCGGCGCTCGCCGAGACGGCGACCAAGTGCCTCGCCGAACCGGCCGACATCGCCGACGCGGTGCTGTTCCTGCTCTCCGACGCGGCGCGCATGATCACCGGCGAGGTGCTCAAGGTCGACAGCGGGCAATACATTTGATCGTCAGTCCCGGATGAGCCATCCATGGCTCACCGGGACACGGCAACCCAAAAGCGCGGTTTCGGGTTGCCTTCATTTTCATCGGCGCAGACCGATGAAAATGGCGGTACATCCGTGTACCGCGGGCGCCCTGTCTGACGGGGTGTGTATGGAACAACAGAAAACTCGGCGGTGACTCTCGGAACCGCCCGGACGGGAGCGTAACGACATGGCCAAGCCGGAATTCAGCTGGGAAGACCCGCTGCTGCTCGACGACCAGCTCACCGAGGAGGAGCGGCTGATCCGCGACTCGGCGCGCGACTACTGCCAGGAACAGCTGCTGCCACGCGTGATCGAGGCCAACCGCCACGAGGTGTTCGACCGCGAGATCATGAACGAGATGGGCGAGCTCGGCTTCCTCGGCTCGACCCTGCCGGAGGACTACGGGTGCGCGGGGGTCAACTACGTCAGCTACGGGCTGGTGGCGCGCGAGGTCGAGCGGGTCGATTCCGGCTACCGCTCGGCGATGAGCGTGCAGTCGTCGCTGGTGATGTATCCGATCCATGCCTACGGCACGGAAGCGACGCGGCAGAAGTACCTGCCGAAGCTCGCCACCGGCGAGTGGGTCGGCTGCTTCGGCCTGACCGAACCGGATGCCGGCTCCAATCCGGCTGGCATGAAGACCCGTGCCAGGAAGGTCGATGGCGGCTACCGCCTGACCGGCTCCAAGATGTGGATCACCAACTCGCCGATCGCCGACGTCTTCGTGGTCTGGGCCAAGACCGAGGACGACGTGATTCGCGGCTTCGTGCTCGACAAGGGCATGGAGGGCCTGTCCGCGCCGAAGATCGAGGGCAAGTTCTCGCTGCGCGCCTCGATCACCGGTGAGATCGTCATGGATGGCGTGTTCGTTCCCGAGGAGAACCTGCTGCCCAATGTGACGGGGCTCAAGGGGCCGTTCGGCTGCCTCAACCGCGCCCGCTACGGCATCGCCTGGGGCGCCATGGGTGCCGCCGAGGCGTGCTGGCACGCGGCACGCCAGTACACCCTCGACCGCGAGCAGTTCGGCCGTCCCCTGGCAGCGACCCAGCTGGTGCAGAAGAAACTCGCCGACATGCAGACCGAGATCACCCTCGGCCTGCAGGCGGCGCTGCGCCTCGGCCGGCTGTTCGACGAGGGGCGTGCCGCGCCGGAGGCGATCTCGCTGCTCAAGCGCAACAACTGCGGCAAGGCGCTCGACATCGCCCGCGTCGCGCGCGACATGCACGGGGGCAACGGCATCGCCGACGAGTTCCACGTCATCCGTCACGTGATGAACCTCGAGGCGGTAAACACCTACGAGGGCACGCACGACGTCCACGCGCTGATCCTGGGCCGTGCCCAGACCGGGATTCAGGCATTTTTCTGAGCCACGCACCGCGGGGAGAGGTGACAAGGCACCGGGCCCACTTATAATGGCTCCGCTCAGAGGGGCGACGGGCCGCCGGCGGCCAAAAAAAGCCGGCGCGCCTTCCTAGACCCCACCCAAACGTGGCATAGAAGCGCGTAGCGCCACGCCTCATGACATCCTGAAGGAGGAACGAACTACATGAACAAGCGTACCCTGATCAGACTCGGCCTCGTGGCCGGCCTGCTGGCGGTGGGCAGCGCACAGGCCGAGACCCTGCGCCTGTCGTCCTGGCTGCCCGCCGGCCACCCGATCGTCAAGGACATGATCGTCCCGTGGACCGAGCAGGTGGCACAGGCGACCAACGGCCGCGTCACCATCGAGGTGCTGCCCAAGCCGCTCGGTAACCCGCCGTCGCACTTCGACCTGGCGATGAACGGCATCGCCGACGTCACCTACGGCGTGCACGGCTACCAGCCTGGCCGCTTTCTGCTGACCAAGGCGGTCGAGTTCCCGTTCCTCGGCAACAGCGCCGAGTCGGTGTCGGTCGCCTACTGGCGCATCTTCAAGAAGCATTTCGAGAAGGCCAACGAGCACGATGGCGTCCAGGTGCTCAGCATGTTCACCCACGGCCCCGGGCAGATCTACAACTCCAAGCGCCCGGTCAAGGACATCAGCGACCTCGACGGCCTGAAGATCCGCGTCGGCGGTGGCGTGGTCAACGACGTGGCCAAGGCGATCGGCGTCACCCCGCTGCTCAAGCCCGCGCCGGCCTCCTACGAGCTGATGGCCAACGGCGTCGCCGACGGCGTCTTCTTCCCCAAGGAGTCGATCAAGTCGTTCAAGCTGACCAAGCTGGTCCGCCACGCGACCCTGGTCCCGGACGGCCTCTACAACGTCAGCTTCTTCCTGGTCATGAACCCGAAGACCTTCGCCAGCCTGTCGGCCGAGGACCAGGCCGCGGTGATGAAGGTTTCCGGCGAGAACTTCGCCCGTCTCTCCGGCAAGGCGTGGGATCGGGTCGACGTCGAGGGCGTCGAGGCGATGAAGGCGGACGGCGTGGAGGTGATCGACGCCACCCCTGACCTGGTGACCCAGATCAGGGCGCGCACCGCGAGCCTCGAGGACAAGTGGATCGGCGAGGTCAAGGCCAAGGGCAATGGCATCGACGGGGCCAAGGTCATGGCCGACCTGCGCGCCGAGATCGCCAAGGTCGCCGCCGGCAAGTAAGTGGAGCCGAGCGGGTCCCCCACCGCCGAACGTCGTCCCGCCGATCCCGTGGCGCAGCGCTGGCTGCGTCGCGGGCTCGGCGGTTTGGCGTCCACGCTGCTGTTCTTCATGATGGCGCTGACCTTCGTCGACGTGATCGGACGCTACCTCTTCGACACCCCGGTCGCGGGCGGCTTCGAGATGACCGAGGTGGCGCTGGCCACGCTGATCTTCGCCGGCCTGCCCCTGGTCACCGCGCGTGACGAGCACGTCACCGTCGACCTGTTCGACCGGCTGATCCCGGCCGGCATCCGTCACGTGCGTGACGCGGTGATCGCGGCCCTGTGCGGTGGCATGCTCTTCATCCTCAGCTACCACATGTGGCACAAGGCGGGCGACAGCATGCGCTACGGCGACGTCACCGCCATCCTCGAGATTCCCCTGGGTCCGATGGTCTACTTCATGAGCGTGATGCTCGCGGCGACCGGCTTGGTCTACCTCTGGCTCGCCCGGGAACAAATGCGTCGTGACGACTGACGCGGGCCGCGCGCAGCATCCATGACCGAATCCCTGATTGCGTTCGCCATCCTGCTGGTGCTCGTCGGGCTGCGCGTGCCGATCGCCTTCGCCATGGGGCTGGTCGGGTACGTCGGCTTCGGGCTCGCGGTCGGGTGGTCCCCGTCGATGGCGATGGCGGTCAACGTCACCTACGAGACCGGACTCGCCTACAGCCTGTCGGTGGTGCCGCTGTTCATCCTGATGGGCAACTTCGTCCGCCAGGCCGGGCTTTCCGACGAACTCTATACCGCCTCCTACGCCTTCCTGGGCCACCGCCGCGGTGGCCTGGCGATGGCCACCGTGGTGGCGTGCGGCGGGTTCAGTGCGGTGTGCGGGTCGAGCCTGGCCACGGCCGCGACCATGTCCAAGGTGGCGATGCCGCCGATGCGCCGCTTCGGCTACGCTGACAGCCTGGCCGCAGGCTCCATCGCTGCCGGCGGCACCCTGGGCATCCTCATCCCGCCGAGCGTGATCCTGGTGATCTACGGCATCATGACCGAGTCGGACATCGGCCGGCTGTTCATCGCCGGCATCGTCCCAGGCATCCTCGGCATCGGCCTCTACCTGGTCGCGGTGATGATCACCGTGCGCCTCAACCCGGCCTCCGGCCCGCCCGGTGAGCGCATGGCGTGGCCCGAGCGCTGGCGCGCACTGCGCGGCGTGTGGGGCGTGCTGGTGCTGTTCACGCTGGTCATCGGCGGCATCTACGGCGGCGTGTTCACGCCGACCGAGGCCGGCGGCATCGGTGCGTTCGGCGGCTTCCTGTTCGCGCTGCTGCGCGGCCGTCTCGGCTGGCGCGATCTGGTGCAGATCCTCACCGAGAGCGTGCGCACCACGGCGATGATCTTCACCATCCTGATCGGCGCGCTGATCTTCTCGAACTACATCAACGTCGCCGGCCTGCCGGCGCGGCTCGGCGAGCTGGTCACCTCCTACGGCCTGTCGCCGCTGTTGGTGGTGCTGCTGATCATGCTGATCTACGTCGCGCTCGGCTGCATCCTCGAGAGCCTGTCGATGATCCTGCTCACGGTGCCGGTCTTCTATCCGCTGGTGCAGGGCCTGGACTTCGGTCCCATGATCGACCCCGACATGGTGCTGATCTGGTTCGGCATCGTCATCGTCGTGGTCACCGAGATCAGCCTGATCACGCCACCGGTCGGACTCAACGTGTTCGTTCTCAACGGCATGCTGCCCGATGTACGCCTGGCCACCATCTTCAAGGGCGTCACGCCGTTCTGGATCCTGGACATCGTGCGTCTTGCGCTGCTGGTGCTGATTCCATCGATCTCGCTCTGGCTGCCGTCGCTGATGATGCGCTGACATGGCGGGTCTGCGCGCCGAGATTCCCTACGGGGCCTACTGGTCGACCCCTTTCACCCGCTGGCAGGGGAGCTTCGCCGGCCTGCACGCGGTGCGCTTCGCCGCCTGGGTCGCGCGGCGCGAACTGGCTCGGCGCGACCTGCCGAGCGAGCTGTTCGACTACGGCGTGCTCGGCACCACGGTGCCGCAGCAACACGCCTTCTACGGCCTGCCGTGGTTCGCCGGGCTCGCCGGCCTCGGCCAGCTGACCGGGCCGACCGTCAACCAGGCATGCGCCACCGGGGCGCGGGCGCTGCTCGCCGGCGCGCAGGAGATTGACGCCGGCCTGGCGTCGGTGGCGCTGATCGCGACCTGCGACCGCACCTCCAACGGCCCGCACCTCTACTACCCCGAGCCGCACGGACCCGGCGGCACCGGCGTTCACGAGGACTGGGTCCTCGACAACTTCGGCTGCGATCCGCTCGGCCCGCACGCGATGCTCGACACCGCCGAGAACGTCGCGGCGAAGCACGGCATCACCACCGGCGAGCAGCATGCCGTGGTGTTGCGCCGCACCGAGCAGTACCGCATGGCACTGGCCGACGACGCGGCGTTCCTCCGGCGCTTCATGACCCTGCCGTTCGAGGTCCCCGACCCGCGCTTCCGCAAGACGGTCGCGACCCTCGACGCCGACGAGGGGGTAACGCTGTCGAGCGCCGAGGGGCTGGCCAAGCTGCGCCCGGTGCGCGACGGTGGCACGGTCACCTACGGCGGCCAGACCCACCCGGCCGACGGCAGCGCGGCGCTGGTGGTCGCGGCGCCGGAGCGGGCGCGCGAGCTGAGCCGCGAGCCCGGCATCCGCATCCGCCTGGCCGGATTCGGCATGGCGCGGACCGCGCTCGCGCACATGCCCGAGGCGACGGTGCCGGCGGCACGCGCCGCGCTCGACCACGCCGGGCTGGCGTTCGGCGACCTCGCCGCGGTCAAGTCGCACAACCCGTTCGCGGTCAACGACATCGTTTTCGCCCGTGCCACCGGGGTGGACCTCGAGCGGATGAACAACTACGGCTGCTCGCTGCTCTGGGGGCACCCGCAGGGGCCGACCGGTCTGCGCGCCATCATCGAGCTGATCGAGGAGCTGGTGCTGCGCGGCGGCGGCCACGGGCTGTTCCAGGGCTGTGCCGCCGGCGACTCGGCGATGGCAGTGGTGCTGAGCATCGACGACGCGCGCGGCTGACCTCGTGACCCTGGCCGACTGGATCGACCGCCACGCCGCGTTCACCCCCGACCGGGTGGCGCTGGTCTGCGATGGCGAGGAGATCACCTACGCCGCGCTGGCCGAAACGATCGCGCGCACCGCCGGCCTGCTGCACGACCGCCTCGGTGTGCGCCTCGGCGACCGTGTCGCGTGGCTCGGGCACAACGCGACCGAGATGCTCGCGCTGCTGTTCGCCTGCAGTCGCCTCGGCGCGATCTTCCTGCCGCTCAACTGGCGCCTGGCCGCACCCGAGCACGCCTGGATCCTCGACGACTGCCAGCCCAAGGCGCTGTTCGCAGACACCGGGTTCGCTGCGCACGCGATCTCCCTGCACGCCGGCCAGCCCGAGATGCGACTGGTCGGCGTCGGTGGCGCGGTGGACGGGATGCTCGACCATGCCACGCTGGCCGCCGCTGCACGCCCCCTGGCGGCCTCACCCGACGCCGCCGGACTCTCCTCTACGGTGCTGCTCTGCTACACGTCGGGCACCACCGGGCAGCCCAAGGGGGCGTTGCTCGACCAGCGCGCGCTGCTGTTCAACGCGCTCAACAGCCTGCACATGCACGGCCTGACCGCGACCGACCGGGTGCTGACGACACTGCCGATGTTCCACGTCGGTGGGCTCAACATCCAGACGCTGCCGGCGCTCTATGCCGGGGCGACGGTGGTGCTGCACCGCCAGTTCGACCCGCGTGCGACCCTCGCCGCACTGGCCGGCGACGGCATCACCCTGGCGGTGCTGGTCCCGGCGCAGCTGGTCGCACTTCTTGCTCTCCCGGAGTGGGCGACGGTCGAGCTCGGCCGGCTGCGCTCGTTGACCACCGGGTCGACGCTGGTGCCGCTGGGCCTGATCGAGCGGGTTCACGCGCGCGGCCTGCCGCTGATCCAGGTCTATGGCTCGACCGAAACCGCACCGATCGCCAGCTACCTGGTGGCCGCCGATGCAGAGCGCAAGGCCGGCTCGTGCGGCCTGCCGGCGCTGCACTGCGAAATACGCATCGTCGACGACGCCGGCCGTGACGTCGCGCCTGGCGACTCCGGCGAGCTGTTGGTGCGCGGGCCGAACGTCATGCGCGGCTACTGGAACCAGCCGCAAACCACCACCGAGGCGCTGGTCGACGGCTGGTACCACAGCGGTGACATCGGCCATGCAGATGCCGACGGATTCCTGTGGATCGACGACCGCATGAAGGAGGTGATCATCAGCGGCGGCGAGAACATCTACCCGGCCGAACTCGAGAACCTGCTCGCCGAGCACCCCGATCTGGTCGAGGCGGCCGTGGTCGGCCGCGCCGACCCCAAGTGGGGTGAGGTGCCGGTCGCCGTGGTCGTCGCCCGCGCCGGGGGGCAACTCGACGCCACCACCGTGCGCGGCTGGTTCGACGGCCGGCTCGCCCGGTTCAAGCACCCCCACGAGGTGGTGTTCCGCGACGCCCTGCCGCGCAACGCCATGGGCAAGGTCGAGAAGGACGCGGTGCGCGCGCTGGTGCGCGAACTCTTTTCCGGGGATCAGGCGTAACCCGCCAGACCGCGTCCGAGCCGGATTCCCCGGTTCCGCGTGATCCACACCGTCCTGCTTTTCGCGGTGGCCCTGGCGGCCGCCGTCGGCGCACTCTCCCTCGCGCTGGGGTGACGGGCTGCGCTCAGCTGGCCGTGGCGTCGTCGAGATGGGCGGCGATGGCGGCCATGAAGCGCGCCCCGTAACGCTCCAGCTTGGCCTGCCCGACCCCGTTCACCGCGAGGAAGGTCGCCGCATCCGCGGGCTTGAGCCGGCACATGTCGAGCAGCGCCGCATCACCGAAGATCACGTAGGGCGGCTTGCCCTGGGCGTCGGCCAGCTCCTTGCGCAGCGCGCGCAGCGCCTCGAAGAGCGGTGCGTCGGCCGACGCGAGGCCCGCCTTCTCGGCCGTGCTGCGCCGCGCCTTCTTCGGCGCCTTCGGGCGCGGCAGTGCCAGCTCCAGTGTCTCCTCGCCGCGCAGCAGAGGCCGTGCCCGTTCGGTCAGGCGCAGCACCGCGTAGTTCGCCACGTCCTGGTCGAGGTAGCCGCGATGGACCAGCTGGCGCAGGATCGCGCTCCACTCGTCGACGCTGCGCTCGGCGCCGATGCCGTAGGTGCTGAGCCGATCGTGGCCGAGGTCGTGGATGCGCGCGCTCTCGGCGCCGCGCAGCACGTCGACCACGTGCCGCAGGCCGAAGCGCTGGCCGACCCGGTAGACGCACGAGAGCGCCTTGCGCGCGTCCTCGGTCGCGTCGTAGGTGGCCGGCGGGTCGAGGCAGATGTCACAGTTACCGCAGTCGCGTTCGAGCGACTCCCCGAAGTAGCGCAGCAGCACGCGGCGCCGGCAGGTCAGGCTCTCGGCGAAGCCGAGCATGGCGTTGAGCTTGAAACCCTCGATGCGCCGCTGCTCGGCGTTGTCGCCCTGCTCGATCAGGCGCCGCGCGGTGACCACGTCCTGCAGGCCGTAGAGCAGCAGCGCCTCGGAGGGCAGGCCGTCGCGTCCGGCGCGGCCGGTCTCCTGGTAGTAGCCCTCGAGGTGGCGTGGCAGGTCGTAGTGGGCGACGAAGCGGACGTTCGGCTTGTCGATGCCCATGCCGAAGGCGACGGTCGCCACCACCACCTGCAGCTCGTCGCGCAGGAACCGCTCCTGCACGGCGTGGCGCGTCTCCTTGGGCAGTCCCGCGTGGTAGGCGGCGGCACGCAGGCCGCGGTTGGCGAGGCGATCGGCCACGGCCTCGACGCGCTTGCGCGAGAGGGCGTAGACGATGCCCGGCTCGTCGGGACGCTCGGCGAGGACGCGCTCGAGCTGGTGCGCCGGGTCGGCCTTCGGCGCGACCGTGTAACGGATGTTCGGGCGGTCGAACTCGCCGACGTGGCGCGTGGCTCCTTCGAGCCCGAGCACGCGCACGATGTCCTCGCGGGTCTGCGGGTCGGCGGTCGCGGTCAGCGCGATGCGCGGCACCCCGGGAAAGCGCTCGGCGAGGATGCCGAGCTGAGCGTACTCGGGGCGGAAATCGTGGCCCCACTGCGAGACGCAGTGCGCTTCGTCGATGGCGAACAGCGCGATCTCCAGGCCGTCGAGGCGGTCGAGGAAGCCGTCGTTCAATAACCGTTCAGGCGCGACGTAGAGCAGGTCGAGCTCGCCGGCGTGCAGCCGGGCCAGCGTCCGTCGCGCGGTGTCGGCGTCGAGCGCCGAGTTGTAGCAGGCCGCCGCGACGCCGTTTTCGACCAGCGCGTCGACCTGGTCCTTCATCAGCGCGATCAGCGGCGAGACGACGATCGCCGTGCCGGGCCGCAGCAGGGCCGGCAGCTGGTAGCAGAGCGACTTGCCGCCGCCGGTCGGCAGGACCACGAGCGAGTCGCGGCCTCCGAGCCCGGCGTGGATCGCCTCCTCCTGCAGCGGACGGAGGGAATCGAAACCCCACGTGCTCCGGAGCAGCTCGAGGACCCGCGACCTGAGCGCGGAGTCCCGCTGGACGGACATTCCCTTCGACATCGCGCGGTATTGTAGCGGGTCGATG
>JBFIFF010000039.1:0-10226 GCA_041602955.1 Gammaproteobacteria bacterium
ACGGACACCTACCTCTACGTCGAGCGTGCCGACGACTTCGCGCGCGTGCCCGAGGCACTGCTCGCCCGACTCGGTGCGCTCGAGGCGGTGCTCGAACTCGAGCTCCATCCCGCGCAGCGCCTGGCGCGCGCCAACCCGGTCGAGGTGATGCGCGCGCTGCACGAGCAGGGGTTCTACCTCCAGCTCCCGCCGCGCGAGGGGCTGGGCCGGCCGTTGAAGTACGGGGCCTGAGGTGTTCGACTGGCTGCGTCACAAGGCCGAGATGCCCTCTCCCGAGGCGGCCCTGCCCGGGCGCGCCGAGGTGCTGGAGGTCCCGCCGGCCCACCACGTCAACGTCCACGCCATGCGTCCCCCGTGGCCGGAGGGGGCGGAGGTCGCGCTGTTCGGCCTCGGTTGCTTCTGGGGCGCCGAGCGGTGCTTCTGGGAACTGCCCGGCGTACACGTGACCGCCGTGGGCTATGCCGGGGGCTACACGCCCAACCCGACCTACGAGGAGGTGTGCAGCGGCCGGACCGGGCACAACGAGGTGGTGCAGGTGGTCTTCGACCCGGTACGGCTCCCCTACGCGCGGTTGTTGCGCACCTTCTGGGAGGCACACGATCCGACCCAGGGCATGCGCCAGGGGAACGACGTCGGCACGCAGTACCGCTCGGGCATCTACTGCCATGGCACGGCGCAGCGCGCCGCGGCGCAGGCATCGCGCGATGCCTACCAGCGGGCACTCGACGCGCGCGGCCTCGGGCGCATCACCACCGAGATCGTCGAGGCCCCGCCGTTCTACTACGCCGAGGCCTACCACCAGCAGTACCTGGCGAAGAACCCCGGAGGCTACTGCGGACTTGGCGGCATCGGGGTATCCTATCCGGATATGGAGTGAGGGAATGGGCAGGAAGCGGACATGGCAAGCATCCTGGTAACCGGCGCGAGTCGTGGGATGGGACTCGAGTGGGTGCGTCTGTGCGGCGAACGCGGCTGGCGTGTCTACGCCACCTGCCGCGACCCGTTCGAGGCCGGTGAACTGCGCCGCCTCGACGAGCAGCTCGACACCGTCAGTCTGCACAAGCTCGACGTCACCGACCCGGCCCAGATCGCCACGCTGGCGCGCACGCTGCCCAACGCAAGCATCGACGTGCTGCTGCACAACGCCGGGGTGTGGTACGACTGGGAGCCGACGCAGCGCGTCGGCAAGCTGAACTTCGAGACCTGGGAAGAGACCTGGCGGGTCAACGTGCTCGGCGTCGCTCGCATCACCGACGCGCTGCTCGAACAGGTCGCCCGCAGCGACCTGCGCCTGGTGGTCGGCATCACCAACGAAATGGGCTGCGTCAGCAACATAAGCACGCCCGGTAGCTACGCCTACCGTGCGAGCAAGGCAGCGCTCAACGCCATGCTGCACGGCATGTCGCACGAGCTGCGCAAGCGCAACGTCGGCGTCCTGCTGTTGCATCCCGGTTGGGTGCGCACCAAGATAGGCGGCGAGAGCGCCTCTCTGAGCCCGGCCGAGGCGGTCGAGGCCATGCTCGAGCGCATCGCGGGCTTCACCATGGAGCAGACCGGCAGGCTGTTCAATTACCGGGGCCGCGAGATCAAGTGGTGAAACGGCCGCGCGGGCCGGCCTCCCCGGTTCATCTCGCCAGGCCGAGGATCGCCCAGGCGAGCAGCCCCAGCACACCGAAATAGAGCAGCCGGGGCAGCCACTCGGCGAGCGTGTCGTCGACCAGGTCGAGGCGTGCGTCGAGCTGCTCGGCGTGGTGCTCTACCATGCGGTCGAGGGTGCCGGAGAACTCGCCAGCGCCTACCAGGGGGACCCCGGCGCGGCGGTCGAGCCCGCCGGCATCGCGCAGCGCCTCGGTGACCGTCGCGCCACGCTCCACCGCTTCTGCAGCCTGCAGCCAGGCGCCGCGCAGCGCCGGGCTGCGTCCCGTCGTCGCCGCCTCACGCAGCGCGTCGACGGCCGGACGGCCGGCGGCCAGCAGCAGGGCCAGGTTCAGCAGCAGGTCGCGCTGCGCACGCAGCCGCAACATCCGGCCCAGCCCGGGGACACGCAGCAGCACCCGCTCCAGCGGGCCGGCCAGGTCGCGGCCGTCGCGCCGTCGCGCAAGCCGGACCGTGACCAGCGCCACGCCGGTCAGGGCCGCCAGCGGCAGCAGCGCGCGGCGCAGGTAGGTGGCGCCATCGATCGCCTGGCCGACCAGCGCCGGCAGCGGCACGACCAGCGTCAGCAGCACCAGCAGCGCCAGCGGCAGGGCGAGGCGGCGGCGCAGGCGCGCGTGCCAGCGCAGTCGCGTCGCGAGGTGCTCGGCGTGGCGTGCCAGCACCGCCTCGAGCGTGCCGGCGCCCGCCGCGCTTTCGAGCACGCGCGACTCCCACGGGGTGAACAACCCCGCCGCGCGTCCGGCACGCCCGAGCGGCACCCCCCGCTCGAGGGCGGCCTGCATGGTGTCGAGGCGCCGCGCCAGGCGGCCACGGGCGGCGTCGCGCAGCGGGTCCAGCGCACAGGTCACCGGCACCCCGGCGGCCTCGGCCCGCGCCAGCGCCTGGAACAGCAGGTGGCGATGCGTGAGGGCGAACGGCAGTGGCTGGACAGTGTTCACGGTGCACGACCGGCGGCGGGTTCCCTCTTTTTGGTCCGGCGTGCGGCGAAGGGGTTCAGGCGAGCAGCAGCGGGATACCCAGCAGCATCAGCAGGACCACGGCGATGCGGCGCTGAACGCGCCCTGAGAGCGCCGGCGTGTAGCGGCGTCCGAGCAGCGTCGCCACCAGCACCACCGGCAGCGCGTAGAGCACCATCGACAGCGCCTGCGGCTGCATCTCGGAGAGGGTGGCGACGAAGGTCATGCGCATCGCTACGCCGACGACGATCAGCGCGAACAGCGTCGCGCGCACGGCGTCGACGGTCATCGGCTCGCGGTAGAGGTGGTAGACCATGGGCGGTGCGACAGCTGCGAACAGACCGCCGAACAGGCCACCGAGCAGCCCGGCGAGAAACCCCGTGCGCGGGTGGGCAGGGTGGGTGCGGGTCGCCGGACGCAGCAGCATCAGCGCGCCACCGGCGACGATGAACAGGCCGAGCACCAGTTGCAGCGTACCGGTGGTGGACGCGGCGAGGCGGTCGAGTAACCAGACGCCGAGGCCGACGGTCGGCAGCATGCCGAGCGCGATGGGCAGCAGCCGGCGCCACTGGATGGCGCGCCGCAGGCCGACCAGCGAGATCAGACTGCCGGCCAGCCCGAGCAGGCTGACCACGATGGCGGTGACCTGGATCGGGGCGAGGTCGAACTGGGTCATCACGCCGAGCAGGCTCAGCGCCAGGGCGAAGCCGGTGACCGCCTGCAGCCAGGCGCCCACCGCGACCACGGCGAGGAACAGCGCCAGCCCCTCGGCGCTCACGGACGGGCGGCGGGGCGGGCGGCCGGCACCGGCCCCGGATCAGGCGGCGATGACGCCGCGCAGCCGGGTGAGGGCGTTCTTCTCGAGCTGGCGGATGCGCTCGAGGGAGACGCCGTGGACGTCGGCGAGCTCCTTGAGGGTCGCCTTGGGCTCGACCAGCCAGCGCTTTTCGACGATGTCGCGACTGCGCGGGTCGAGGGTCTCGAGCGCCGCGGCGAGCTGGCGCCGCCCGTGGTCGGCGCTGTCGAGCAGCTCGACCTGCAGCGCCGGGTCGGCGCGCCGGTCAGCGAGGTAGGCGACCGGCGCCACAGGCGCCTCGCCGTCGTCGGCGTCGAGCGGGTCGAACGAGGCGTCGTGGGCGGCGAGGCGCGACTCCATCTCGAGCACGTTCTCGGGGGTCACGCCGAGGTCGCTGGCCACCGCCTCGACCTCGGCGCGGCTCAGCCAGCCGAGCCGCTTCTTGGCGCTGCGCAGGTTGAAGAAGAGCTTGCGCTGCGCCTTGGTCGTGGCGACCTTGACGATGCGCCAGTTGCGCAGGATGAACTCGTGAATCTCGGCGCGGATCCAGTGCACCGCGAAGGAGATCAGGCGCACGTTCTGCGCCGGGTCGAAGCGACGCACCGCCTTCATCAGGCCGATGTTGCCTTCCTGGATGAGGTCACCGAGCGGCAGGCCGTAGCCGGCGTAGCCGCGCGCCACGTGCACGACGAAGCGCAGGTGGGCCAGCACCAGCGCACGCGCGGCGTCGAGATCGTCGTCGCGCCGCAGGCGCTCGGCGAGGGCGCGCTCCTCGTCGGCGTCGAGCACCGGAATCTGGCCGATGGTCGCCAGGTAGGCGTCGAGGCTGCCCTGGGGACCTGCTACCTGGACCGGGATCAGGGTGTGCATTGGGTCACTTTCTCCTTCTGTAACCGTATATTAGCACTCTGGTCGTGAGAGTGCCAAGCGATATCCGGGGGCTTTGACCCAGCGTTCGATCCGGGGTTCCGCGAAGGCGCGGGATCAGCTCGGTTCGATGGCGCGCAGGTGACGCCCGACCGCCAGCCAGGAGCCGAGCAGGCCCAGCAATGCGCCGCCGACCAGCAGCATCAGCACGGTCATGGCGTCGGCCGCGACCAGCCGGAACGGGCTCTGGTAGAGCAGCGCGAGCTGCTGCACCGGACCGCCGGTGGCCCACAGCGCGGCGCTGACCAGCAGCCAGGCGGCGGCACCGCCGAACAGGCCGTACCAGGCCCCGCTGTAGAGGAACGGCCGGCGGATGAAGGCGTCGGTGGCGCCGATCAGCTTGGCCACCTCGATCTCCCGGCGTCGGTTCTGGATGTCGAGACGGATGGTGTTGCCGACCACCAGCAGCACGGCGAGCCCGAGCAGCACGGCGACCACCTCGACCCCGCGGCGCACGATCTCCATCAGCGCGTAGAGCCGCTTGACCCACTGCATGTCCAGGCGAGCGTGCTCGACGCCCGGGGTGACGCCGAGCTCGGCCACCAGCGCCTCGACCGCGCGCGGTGCGGCATGGGATGGCGCAGGGAGCACGACGATGACGTCCGGCAGCGGGTTCTCGTCGAGGGCGTCGAGTGCGCCGCCGAAGCCGGAGAGGGTGCGGAACTCCTCCAGAGCCGCCTCCCGCGGGATCAGCGTGGCCTCGGCGACCTCCGGGCGCTCGCCCAGCACCGCGGTCAGGCGCCGGGACTCGGCCGGCGGCAGCTCACGGCGCAGGAACAGCGAAACCTGGGTCGAGCCGTCCCAGCCGCCGCTGAGCAGGCGCGCGTTCTCGAGCAGCAGGTGCAGACCCGCCGGCAGCGCCAGCGCGATGCCGATCACGGCGACCGTCATCAGGCTGGCCACGGGGTTGCGCCACATCCGCCCGAGGCTCGACAGCAGCACCTCGGCGTGGCGCAGCAGGTAGACCCGCGGGTCGCGGCGCGGGCCGCTCGCGGCGGGGCGCGCCCCCGGCCCTGCGCGCCGCGCGGCCACCGCGCGTGCGGGACGCTGCTGGCGTGGGCGCTGCATCTTCATCGCACCACGGCCTCGTGCAGGCGCCCGTGGTCGAGATGCAGCACGCGCCGGCCGAGGGCGCGCACCAGGTCGAGCGCATGGGTGGCGATCAGGACGGTCACGCCGACCTGGTTGAACAGCAGGAACAGCTGCATGATCTCGCGCGCCAGGTCGGGGTCGAGGTTGCCGGTGGGCTCGTCGGCGATCAGCAGCACCGGCTTGTGCACCACGGCGCGGGCGATGCCGACACGCTGCTGCTCGCCGCCGGAGAGCGTGATCGGGTAGAGCCGCTCCTTGCCGAGCAGGCCGACCTTGTCCAGCGCCGCGCGCACCCGGCGGCCGATCTCGGCGTGCGGCACGCCGCTGACCACCAGAGGCAGGGCGACGTTGTCGAACACCGTGCGGTCGTAGAGCAGGTGGTGATCCTGGAAGATGATCCCCAGGCGGCGGCGCAGGTACGGGATGCGCGCACGGCGCATGCGGGTCAGGTTCTCGCCGTCGACCACCACCTGCCCCTGGGTGGCGCGTTCGATCAGCGCGATGAGCTTGAGCAGCGTGCTCTTGCCGGCACCGGAGTGGCCGGTCAGGAAGACCAGCTCGCCGCGGTCGATGCGGAAGGAGGCGCCCTGCAGCGCGTCATGGCCGCCGGGGTAGCGCTTGTGGACGCCGTCGAACTGGATCATGCCGGGCGCGGTTACGGCGTGTCGAGGTCGAGCAGCGCGGCGGCGAACTCGGCGCCGTCGAACGGGCGCAGGTCCTCGGCCTGCTCGCCGATGCCGATGAAGCGGATCGGCACGCCGAGCTCGCGGGCGATGGCCAGCACGATGCCGCCCTTGGCGGTGCCGTCGAGCTTGGTGAGCGTGATGCCGCTCAGGCCGACCGCCTCGTGGAACTGGCGCGCCTGGACCAGGGCGTTCTGCCCGGTGCCGGCGTCGACCACCAGCATGGTCTCGTGCGGTGCGGTGGGGTCGAGCTTGCGCATCACCCGCACCACCTTGCGCAGTTCGTCCATCAGGCCGGCCTGGGTGTGAAGTCGTCCCGCGGTGTCGGCGATCAGCACGTCCACGCCGCGCGCCCGCGCGGCCTGCAGGGCGTCGTAGATCACCGAGGCGCTGTCGGCGCCCTGCTGCTGGGCAATGACCGGCACATCGTGGCGCGCCCCCCAGCTCTGCAGCTGCTCGACCGCGGCGGCGCGGAAGGTGTCGCCGGCGGCGAGCATCACCGAGCGCCCTTCGGCCTGCAGGCGACGCGCCAGCTTGCCGATGGTGGTCGTCTTGCCGGCGCCGTTGACGCCGACCATCAGGATCACGCTCGGGCCGTCGCCGGGCGCGGCGAGTTCGAGCGGCCGGCTCACCGGTTCGAGAATCGCCGTCATGTCGTCGCGCATCGCGTCGAGCAGCGCCGCGCCGTCGGCGAGCTGGTGGCGTTTCATGCGTGCGCTAAGGTCGCCAATGATGCGCGTGGTCACCTCGATGCCGACGTCGGCGACCAGCAGCCGGGTCTCGAGCTCCTCGAGGAGGTCGGCGTCGACCTGGCGGCCGCGGAACAGCGCCGCGAGGTCGCCACGGGTCTTGCCGAGCCGTTCGCGCAGACGGGCGAACAGACCGCGCCGTGCCGGCTCGGGCGTCGCGGGTGGGGACGGCTTGTCCTTGAAACCAAACATCGGTACGGGTGTCATACGTGGCGTTGCCGGCGACCGCGGGGACCGCCCCGCCGGGTCGCGGAGCCGGTATCCTAGCACCGCCGCCGGTGCCCGGTAAGCGCGGCGGCAAACCACGATCACAAGGGATAGCGAAGCATGCTCGCACGGATCCTCCTGCTGGCCCTCGGGCTCGGCCCCTCCCTGGTGCAGGCCGCACCGAGGGTGCATGAGTTCACCCTCGACAACGGCCTGCGACTGGTCGTGCAGGAGGATCACCGCGCCCCGGTGGTGGTCTCCCAGGTCTGGTACAAGGTCGGCTCGAGCTACGAGCACGACGGCATCACCGGGGCCTCGCACGTCCTCGAGCACATGATGTTCAAGGGCACCGCGAAGCTGGCCCCGGGCGAGTTCTCGCGTCGTATCGCCGAGCTCGGCGGGCGCGAGAACGCCTTCACCAGCCGCGATTACACCGCCTACTTCCAGACCCTCGAGCGGTCGCTGCTCGAGACCGCCTTCGAGCTCGAGGCCGACCGCATGCGCGGCCTGCGCCTCGACCCCGCCGAGTTCGCCAAGGAGGTGCGGGTGGTCATGGAGGAGCGCCGCCTGCGCACCGAGGACAGCCCGACCGCACTCCTGTATGAGCGCTTCAACGCCACCGCATTCCTGACCAGCCCGGTGCGCAACCCGGTGATCGGCTGGATGGACGATCTCGAGCACCTGACCCTCGCCGACGTCGAGGCGTGGTACCGGAGGTGGTACGCGCCGAACAACGCCACCGTCGTGGTGGTCGGCGATGTCGACCCCGAGGCGGTCCACGCCATGGCGCGCAAGCACTTCGGTCCGCTGGCGCCGAGCGAGATCGCACCGCCCAAGCCGCGCCCGGAACTTCCCCAGAGGGGGGTGCGGCGGCTCACCATGCACCTGCCGGCCGAGCTGCCGTATCTGGTGATGGGTTTCAAGGTGCCGGTGCTCGCCACCGCCACGACCCCCGAGGCGACCGGCGAGGCCTACGCCCTCGAGGTGCTGGCCGGAATCCTGGACGGCGGCAACAGCGCGCGCTTCGCCCGCGAGCTGGTGCGCGGTGGAGGGGTCGCCGCCAGCGCGGGGGCCGGCTACGGGCTGCACGACCGTCTCCCCGGACTGTTCCTGCTCGACGGCACGCCCGCGAAGGGCCGCAGCGTGGCCGAACTCGAGGCGGCGTTGCGCGATCAGGTACGGCGTCTCAAGGAGGAGCCGGTCGCAGCAGAAGAGCTGGCGCGGATCAAGGCGCAGGTGGTTGCCGGCAAGGTCTACGAACGCGATTCCGTTTTCTACCAGGCGATGCAGATCGGCGTCCTCGAGACCGTCGGCCTCGGCTGGAGGCGGCTCGACGAGTACGTCGATCGGGTCAACGCCGTGACCCCGGAGCAGCTGCAGGCCGTTGCCCGCAAGTACCTGGTCGACGACACGCTGACCGTGGCGGAGCTCGTGCCGCTGCCGATCGTCACCGAGCAGGCCGCCCAGATGCCCGTCGCGCCTGCCCAGGAGAAGCCCGATGCCCAGCAGTAGATCCGTCCGTGCCCTGCTCGCCGTGCTGGCGCTGTGCGTTGCCGCCCCGCTGGCGGCCGCACCCGGCATCCAGGAGTGGAACACTTCCGGTGGCAGCCGGGTGCTGTTCGTCCGCGCCGACGCCCTGCCGATGGTCGACGTGCAGGTGGTGTTCGACGCCGGCAGCGCCCGCGACGGCACTGCCTACGGCCTCGCCCAGCTGACCGGCGCGCTGCTGGGCGAGGGGGCCGGTGAGCTCGACGCCGACGCCATCGCCGCCGCCTTCGAGGGGCTCGGCGCGCGCTTCTCGCACACCGCCGCGCGCGACATGGCCACGGTCTCGCTGCGCAGCCTGACCGATCCGGCGCTGCTCGAGCCGGCGCTCGACCTGTTCGCCAGGGTGCTGGCGGAGCCGAGCTTCCCGGCGGCCTCACTGGAGCGGGTGCGAGGGCAGATGCAGGTCGCGCTGCAGGCCGAGCAGCAGTCGCCGGGCGAGCTGGCCGGCAAGGCCTTCTACCGCGCGCTCTACGACGACCACCCCTACGGCAACCCGCCCAACGGCACGCCGGAGAGCCTCGCGGCGCTGACCCGCGACGACGTGACGGCGTTCTTCGCCGAGCACTACGTCGCGCGCAATGCCCTGGTGGCGATCGTCGGTGACCTCGATCGCGCTGCGGCCGAGGCGCTCGCCGAGCGGGTCACCGCCGGCCTCGCGGAGGGGAAGAGGGCGAAGGCCCTGCCCAAGGTGCCGAAACTGCTGGTGCCGATCCACGTGCACGTCGACCACCCTTCGGCGCAGACCCACGTGCTGCTCGGCCAGCCCGGCATGCGCCGCGGCGACCCCGACTACTTCGCGCTCTACCTCGGCAACCACGCCCTCGGTGGCAGCGGCCTGGTCTCGCGCCTCAACGAGGAGGTGCGCGAGAAACGCGGCCTCGCCTACAGCGTCTACAGCTACTTCGTGCCGATGCGCCAGGCGGGTCCGTTCCAGATGGCGCTGCAGACGCGCAACGACCAGGCGGCCGAGGCGCTGGCCCTGCTGCGCGAGAACCTCGAGCGCTACGTCGCCGAGGGGCCGACCGCCGAGGAGTTCGCCTTCTCCCGGCGCAACGTCAGCGGCGGCTTCCCGCTGCGCATCGACAGCAACGGCAAGCTGATCGGCTACCTGGCCATGATCGGCTTCTACGGCCTGCCGCTCGACTACCTCGAGCGCTTCATCGAGCGCGTCGAGGCGGTCGATCGCGGCCAGGTCGCCGACGCTCTCGCGCGCCGTCTCGACCCGGCGCGGCTGGTCACCGTCACGGTCGGACCACGCAACCCGCTCGGCGGCTGAGGCGCGGCCGGCGTTTGCCGGCCAACACCACGCAACGCTATACTGTGCGGCCTTTTGCCGGTGGCTGCCGGGGTCCCCGCGCGGGTGCCCGCACGCCCGGCAAGCACGAATTCAGGGGATCACGCGTCGCCGCGTCACGCCACGGCGTGCCGGCTGGTGGGCGGCGAGGCCGCGTGGCCGGGATCGGGAGACGAGAACATGATCAACACGACACGTCACGACGATCACCCCGGCCTCTACCGGCCCGAGTTCGAGCACGACAGTTGCGGTTTCGGACTGATCGCGCAGATGGATGGCGAGGCGAGCCATCACATCGTCGAATCGGCGATCCGCGCA
>JBFIFF010000040.1:0-10171 GCA_041602955.1 Gammaproteobacteria bacterium
CGTCCCCTACACCGACGCCGACATCGCCGCGGCCCCGGCAGAGGTCGAGGGCAAGACCGAGATGGACGCCATGGTCGCCTACCTGCAGGTGCTCGGCACGATGATCGATTTCCGCGAGGGCAGGGACTACCGTGAGTAGCCTCGGCGACTACTTCGCGACCGACTGGGCGGCGATGACGTCCCAGGACTGGATCGGCACGATCCTCACCGTGGTGGTGTTCCTGCTCATGGTCGGCCTCTACTTCTACGCCCTCAGGCCCAAGAACCGCGAACGCCTGGAGGCCCAGCGTCACATCCCCTTCGAGGGCGAAGACGAGCCGCTCGAGTCCGGAGACAAGCGATGAGCGATGACACCAATCCCTACGACGCCCCGGATACCGGTCACGTCTGGGACGGCAACCTGCGCGAGCTGACCAACCCGCCGCCGCGCTGGTGGACCATCGCCTTCCACGCGAGCTGGATCTTCGTCGTGGTCTACGGGATCCTCTACCCGATGTGGCCGCTGCTCGACGGCCACACCAAGGGCGTGATCGGCTGGACCTCCATCGGCGAGTACAAGGCGAGTGTCGCCGAGCTCGACGAGGTGCGCGGTCCGTTCGAGGCCAGGATCGCCGCCCTGGAGCCGGCATCGATCCTCGCCGACCGCGAGCTGGCCAACTACACCGAGGCCTCGGCCAAGGTGCTGTTCGGTGACCGCTGCGCGCCCTGCCACGGCGCCGGTGGCCAGGGCAACCCGGGTTACCCGGTGCTGGCCGACGACGACTGGCTCTACGGCGGCACCGTGGAGAAGATCGCCGAGAGCATCACCTACGGTCGGCGCGGCATCATGCCGTCCCATGCCTCGCGCTTCACCGCCGAGGAGCTCGACGACCTGGCGGTCTACGTCGCCGGCCTGCCCGAGGGCAAGGAACACGAGCCGGGCCGGGTGCTGTTCACCGGCAAGGGGGCCTGCTTCGCATGCCACGGCATGGACGGCAAGGGCAATCCGGCGCTCGGCGCGGCCAACCTGACCGATCGCGTCTCGCGCTTCGACGGCAGCCTCGAGGGCATCCGCCGGACCATCGCGCACGGTGTCAACGCGCCCGACGACCCGCAGTCGCACAATGCCGTGATGCCGGCCTTCAACGACCAGATCGACGCCACCGAGATCAAGAAGCTGGCCGTCTACGTGCACCGTCTCGGCGGCGGCCAGTAGGCGAGGATTCGCCCCGGACCGGGGAGGTCCGCCACGCGCAGGGGGCGCGGTGGGTCGGTGGCGGCGGCCGTCGGCGCCCGGATGAACCCGGTGTCCCGGGCATCGCGGTTGCCGAGCCGATCGGGCGGACCGCGGAACGTCACCGCGACGCCTGAGTCCCACTGGCTGTGGCGCGGGCCCTCGTCTCGGGCAGCCTTTTTCAGTAACTGGTAAAATTCCAAAGTCAGAGGGCGGCAGGCCCGGCCCGGCGCATGCCGCTCGAGCCGGCCGAGTTCCACCGCGCGGAGCAGCGAGCGCAATCCTTGGCAGAGTCCCAGAACCAGCAGGTCATCGGCGAGCACCTCGAGGCGCTCTACGAGGAGGCCGGACACTGGCACGTCAACACCGGCAAGGAGACCATCCACGCCAAGCGGGTCGGCGGCCGCTTCCGCACGCTCAAGTGGTGGGCCAGCGCGGTGTGGCTGGTGTTCCTGCTCGGCCCCTACCTGCGCTGGGACGGACGCCAGGCGGTGCTGTTCGACATCCCCAACCGCCAGTACCACATCTTCGGCGCCACGGTCCTGCCCCAGGACTTCTGGATGCTCTCCCTGCTGTTGCTCTTCTTCGCCATCCTGCTCGCGGTGGTGACGGCCACGGCAGGGCGTGTCTGGTGCGGCTACTTCTGCTTCCAGACCGTGTGGACGGACCTGTTCACGCTGATCGAGGAGAAGTTCGAGGGGCCGCCGCAGGCGCGGCGCAAGCTCGATGCCGCGCCCTGGACCGAGAAGCTCCGCGTCAAGCTGCCCAAGCACCTGATCTGGGTGCTGATCGGCGTCGTCACCGGAATCAGCTTCGTCGCCTGGTTCACCGACGCCTGGACGATGTGGGGGGCGCTGGTCCGGCTCGAGCTCGCGCCGGTGGCCTACGTCACCATCGCCGTGTTCACCGCCTTCACCTACGTCTTCGCCGGCCACATGCGCGAACAGGTCTGTTTCTGGCTCTGTCCCTACGCCCGCCTGCAAGGCGTGATGTACGACCGCGAGACCATCCTGCCGACCTACGACGTCAAGCGCGGCGAGCCGCGCGGCCGGGCGCGCCGGGGTGGCGTGGACAGCGCGCTGGGCGACTGCATCGACTGCCGGCAATGCGTGGCCGTGTGCCCGACCGGCATCGACATCCGCGCAGGCCAGCAGGAGGGGTGCATCACCTGCGCGCTGTGCATCGACGCCTGCAACGCGGTGATGGACAAGGTCGAGCGGCCACGGGGCCTGATCCGCTACGCCTCGCTGGACGAGGTCGAAGGCAAGCCGCAGCCGCTGCCCTGGAAGCGCCCGCGGGTGATCGTCTACACGGCCATCATGACCCTGGCCCTGGCCGGCATCGTCTACGGCCTGACCTCCCTGTCGACCCTCGAGCTCAACGTCCTGCACGAGCGCCAGCCGCTGTTCGTGCAGCAGAGCGACGGTTCGATCCAGAACAAGTACACCCTCAAGCTGCTCAACAAGACCCCGGACACGTTGCGCGTGGCGATCTCCGCCGCCGGGCTGCCGGGCCTGACCCTGCACGGCACCGACGAGCCGGTCGACGCCGCGCCGGGGCGCGTCACCTCGGTGGTGGTGTTCCTGCGCGCACCCGAGGACCGTCGCCGTGCGGCCTACAGCCCGGTCACCTTCACCGTGGTCGCGGACGGCGACCCGCCCATACGCCAAGCGGTCGAGAGCGTCTTCGTCGGACCCGGATGATCCCGGTCACGGTCGCCCCGGCCACTCGTTGAGACAATGGACGAAGCCAATCGAGACACCTCCAGGAGAGCGCGAATGGACGCCGCCCCGGCCCCTCCACGTCAGCCCGATTCCCCCTGGCGCAACCCGTGGGTGCTCGGCTGGATCGGACTGGTGGTCGTGGTGCTCGTGGTCAATCTCACCATGGTCCTGCTCGCCGTTGCGACCAACCCGGGCCTGGTGGTGGAGGACTACTACGAACGCGGGCGCACCTACGCCGAGACCCGCGCTGCGCAGAGGCTGGCCCGGCCCGAGACCTGGGAGGTCAGGCTCGAGATTCCGCAGCCGGTGCGCCTCGGGGTGCCGGTCGGGGTGCGCGTCAGCGCGCTGGACGAGCGCGGGCTGCCGGTCCATGCCGACCGTGCACGCTTTTTCGCCTACCGGCCGTCCGATGCCAAGGCCGACTTCGAGGTGCCTCTGGCGACCGAGGCGCCGGGCCGGGTCGGCGCCGAGGTGACCTTCCCGCTGCCCGGCATCTGGGACCTGATCGTGCAGGTGGAGTCCGGCGACCGGGTCTACGACATGGCGCGCCGCATCGCGGTGCGCCGCGAGTGAGGCGGCGGCGTCACGCCGCTCCCGCGCCCGCGCCATGACCCACGCAAGTCCCGAGCCGACCTGTTTCCACTGCGGGTTGCCGGCACCCGCGCCGGCGATCGAGGGTGAGATCGAGGGCCGGCCGCGCCGCTTCTGCTGTTCCGGATGCCATGCCGTCTGCCAGGCGATCCATGCCGCAGGGCTTGCCGGTTTCTATACGCGGACCCCGGAGGATCGTCCCCTGGCGCCGCCACCCACGCCGACCGAGGACCCCGCGGTCTTCGACCTCGCCGACGTGCAGGCCGAGTTCGTGCGTCGTCACGCAGACGCCCTCGAGGCGGACCTGCTCGTCGAGGGCGTCCACTGTGCCGCCTGCGTCTGGCTGATCGAACGCCACCTCGGCCGGCTGCCGGGGGTGCTCGCGGTGCAGGTCAACCTCGCCGCCCGGCGCCTCGCTGTGCGCTGGGACCCGGAGCGCATCGCGCTGTCGCGAATCCTCGAGGCGCTGACCGGGGTCGGCTACGCCGCGGTGCCCTACGACGTCGATGCGGTGGAGGGGCGCCTGCAGCGCACCCACCGCGCCCGCCTCTACCGTCTCGCCTTCGCCGGGTTCGCGATGATGAACCTGATGTGGGTCTCCATCGCGCTCTACACCGGCGCCGATCGCGGCGAACACCGCGACCTGCTGCACTGGGTCGGCTGGATCCTGGCCACGCCGACGCTGTTCTATGCCGGCTGGCCGTTCCTGCATGGGGCGTGGGCCGGGCTGCGCCACGGTCACCCGACCATGGACCTGCCGATCGCCATCGGCGCGGTCGCGACCTACGCCTATTCGACCTGGGCGATGGTCGCGGGCGGGCCCGAGGCCGGGGTCTACTTCGACACGGTGGTCAACTTCCTGTTCGTGATCCTGGTCGGGCGCCACCTCGAGGGGTTGTCGCGGCGCCAGGCGATGTCGGCGACCCACCGCTTGATGGAACTGCAGCCGCGCGTCGCGACGCGGCTCGACGACGCGGGCGAGCGGCGCGTGTCGGTGCGCTCCCTGCGCGGCGGCGACCGGGTGCGGGTGCGTCCGGGAGAGCAGGTGCCGGTCGACGGGCTGATCGTCGAGGGCGAGACGGCGGTCGACGAATCGCTGCTGAGCGGCGAGAGCGAACCGAATCCGCGCACGACCGGCGAGCGTCTCTATGCCGGCACCCAGAACCTCGACGGGGCGGTAACCCTGGTCGTCGAGCAGACCCTGGCCGACACCGCCCTGGGCCGTATTGCGCGGCTGGTCGAGGCGGCGCAGGGCTGCAAGGCGCCGGTGCAGCGCCTGGCCGACCGCATCGTGCCGTGGTTCGTCCTCGCCACCCTCGGCCTCGCGGCCGTCACCTTCGTCGCCTGGCTCGGGCACGGCCTCGAGCCGGCGCTGATGGCCTCGGTCGCGGTGTTGATCGTCACCTGCCCGTGCGCCTTCGGTCTGGCCACGCCGATGGCGATCGCCGTCGCGGCGGGAACCGGTGCGCGCCACGGCATCCTGGTCAAGACCGGGGTGGCCCTGGAGGCCCTCGCCGGGGTCGACCACGTGGTGTTCGACAAGACCGGCACGCTCACCGCGGGGCGGCTCGAGGTGGTCGCCAGCCGCTGGTTCGGTATCGACGAGGCCGAGGGTCTCGGTGCCGTCGCCGCCCTGGAGAGCCGCTCGGAGCACGGCATCGGCACGGCGGTGGTCAGGCACGCCGTGGCAACGGGCGTGGATCCCGCCGCGCGCGCGGTGCACGGGTTCCGGGCCCGCCCGGGCCGCGGCATCGCCGGCACGGTCGACGGCCGTCACTGGACGGTCGGCAGCTCGGCCTGGGTCGCCGCCGAGGGGGTGGCCCACGACGCGGCGCTGGATGCGCTGCGCGACGTCCACGAGGGGCAGGGGCAGAGCGTGGTCCTCGCCGCGGTCGACGGCCGCACGGTCGGGCTGATCGCGCTGGCCGACCGCCTGCGCGATGACGCGGCGGCGGTGGTCGACGCGCTGCGTGCCGCCGGGCTCGGCCTGACGCTGCTCAGCGGGGACCGTCGCGCCGTGGCCGGGGCGGTCGCCGCGGAACTCGGCATCGACGCGGTGGTGGCCGAGGTGCTGCCGGAGGACAAGGCGGGGGCGGTCGCCGACCTGCAGGCGGCGGGACGCCGCGTGGCGATGGTCGGCGACGGGGTCAACGACGCCCCGGCACTCGCCCGGGCCGATGTCGGCATCGCGCTGGGCAGCGGCACCGACGTGTCGGTCGGGTGTGCCGGAATCGTTCTCGGTCGCGACCGGCTCGGCCAGCTGACCGATGCCCGCCGCCTCGCCACGGCCACGCTGCGCACGGTACGCCAGAACATCGCGCTGTCGATCACCTACAATCTGGTCATGGTCCCCCTGGCGATGCTTGGCGTGGTGACCCCGCTGCTGGCCGCACTGACGATGCCCCTGAGTTCCCTGGCCGTGATCGGCAACGCCGCCTACCTGCGCCGTCGCTTCGTGCCCGGCGTGCCGGGCGCGGTTCCAGCCGTCGGTCCGGCCCATCCCGGCCTGGCGGCGACGCCGGCCGGGGCGGAGGTCGCGCGGTGGAGGTGATCTACTTCCTGATCCCGCTGATGATCGCGATCGGCCTGGTGATGGTCGGGATCCTCTTCTGGGCCACGCGCAGCGGCCAGTACGACGACCTGGAGGGACCGGCGAATCGCATCCTGATGGACGACGACGACCCCATGCTGCCGAACAGGGAGGAGAAGTGATTCACCCCACCCGCATCGTCCGCCTGCTCGCCTTCCTGGTGTTGCTGCCGTGCCAGGTCGGCCTGGCCCACGACGAGCAGGCGCTGCGCGCGGACCGCGAGCGGTTCCTCGAGGCGCGCCAGGCCCTGCTGGACGGCGACGATGCCCGCTTCCGCGCGCTCGAAGGCCGTCTGCGCGACTACCCGCTGCACCCCTACCTCCGCTACTGGCTGCTCGACCGGCAGCTGCCGAACCTCTCCGCGGAGGCGGTCGAGCAGGCCCTGGCGGCCTTCGCGGGTCTGCCGCTCGAGGCGCGCCTGCGCAGCGCATGGCTCGAACAGCTCGCGCGCGAGGCGCGCTGGAGCGAATACGTCGCCGCCTGGCGCCCGGGGTTCGGCACCTGGGCCGATTGTCGCTACCACGATGCCCAACGCCGCCTCGGCGACCGGGAGGCGGCGTGGGCGGGGGCGCGCCGTCTCTGGCTGGTCGGCCGCTCCCAGCCCGACGCCTGCGATCCGCTGTTCGAGGCCTGGCGCGCGGCCGGCCAGTTGACCCCTGCGCTCACCTGGGCACGCGCGGAGTTGGCCATCCGCCGCGGCCAAGTGGGTCTGGCGCGCTACCTCGGCCGTTTCCTCGGTGCCGCCGACCGCGACCGCCTGGAGACCTGGCTGCGGGTCCGCGCCAACCCGCGCAGCGGCCTGCAGCTCGAGGCGTTGCGCCGCGACGGCCCGGTCGAGCGCAAGATCCTCGCCTACGGCGTGCACCGCCTCGCCGGATACGATGCCCCGGCCGCCGCCGAGGCGTGGGCGGAGCTCGAGCCGAATTTCGCCTTCAGCGACGACCAGCGCAGGGTGGTGGCGCGCAAGATCGCCCTGGAGTTTGCGTTCGACGGCGGCCCCGAGGCCCTGGCGCGCCTCGACACCCTGCCCGACGCGTGGCACGACGCCACGACGCGCGGCTGGGCCGCGCGCGTCGCGCTGCGACTCGGCGACTGGGGCGCGACCCTCGACTGGATCGGCCGCATGCCGACCGAGGAGGCCGGCGAGGCGGGGTGGCGCTACTGGCGCGCCCGCGCGCTCGAGGCGCACGGGCTCGCCGCCGAGGCCCGCGCGCTGTACGCCGGACTGAGCCACGGGCGTGGCTACTACGAGTTCCTCGCCGCCGACCGCATCGGACACGGCTACCGATTCGACCACGCGCCGGTACCCGCTCCGGCGCCCGGACTGGCGGCGCTCGATCGGGAGGCGGGCATCGTGCGTGCCCGCGAACTGTTCCATGCCGGCCTGCTTCTGGAAGCGCAGCGCGAGTGGCGTGATGCGCTGCGGGGCCGCCCGGCCGACGACCTGCGCCTGGCCGGGCGCCTCGCCCACCACTGGGGCTGGTACGACCGCGCGATCTTTGCGCTCGGTGAGGCACGCTATTACGACGACCTCGAGATCCGCTTCCCCTTCGCCTACCGCAGTGAGCTCTCCGCACAGGCGCGCAACCAGAACCTCGACCCGGCCTGGGTCTTCGCCATGGCCCGCCAGGAGAGTGCATTCAATCCGCGTGCCCGCTCGTCGGCGGGGGCGCTCGGCCTGATGCAGATCATGCCGGCGACGGGGCGGCGCATCGCCCGCGATCTGAAGACCTCGCTCAAGGACACCGGGCGGCTGTACGACCCCGAACTGAACGCCCGCTTCGGCACCCATTACCTGCGCAAGCTGCTCGGCGAACTCGGCGATCACCCGGTGCTGGCGACGGCCGCGTACAATGCCGGTCCGCACCGCGTGCGCAAGTGGCTGCCCAGCGCAGGGGTGGTCGCGGCCGACGTCTGGATCGAGAACGTGCCGTTCCACGAGACCCGCAACTACCTGCAGCGCGTCTTCGCCTACACCGCGATCTACCAGGATCGCCTCGGCAGCGGTGTGGAGCCGCTGAGCCAGCGTATGCGCGACGTGGTCGCCGGGCTGGCGCAGACGGGGCCGTGATCGACATCCGGTGCGCGACCCCGACGGGGTCTGGTGGCGCCTCTTTCGACCGCGTGTCGCACACGCCGGCCGCAGCGCATCGCGGCACGGTGCTTCGCCTCAACGGTGTAACAGCCCGCAGGGCGCACGGTTCGGATCCTCGGAAACGAATGGTCTAGTCTTGGACGTAGCCGGAGAGAGCGATGTCCGCCGCGGCGGGCGACGACGGGAGCGGTGGGCGCAGGGCGCCCCCGTAAGGCAAGGTGGCCGCCTGGCGGATGACGCGTCATGATTAAATCGCAGTTGTTCCGCCCGTTGCTGCTCTCGGGGCTCGTGTTTCTGGCCGCGCTTGCCGTCGGCGGCTACCTGACGCTGCTCGACCGCGATGGCTGGCTCGACGAGCGGCGCCAGGAGGCGACCGGGCAGCTGGTGCGCCTCGTCTCCGTCATCGAGGACCGGATCGGTCGGGCGCTGGCGGTCGCCGAGTCGATGGAGTCGTACATCCGTCGCCACCACGGCGGGGTGGAGGATTTCGAGAGCCACGCGGCCGACCTGTTGGGCAGCGTCGGCGCGGTCAGCGCCATCGAGCTGGCGCCCGACGGGGTCATCCGCCACATCTATCCCCTGGCCGGGCGCCGGGCGATGCTCGGCCAGCGGGTGGTCGAGAGCCGCTATGCGTCCGCGGCGGCCTATCGGGCCATGCTCGAGGAGCGCCTGGTCCTGAGCCCGCCGCTGGTCCTCGACAACGGCCAGGTCGCGGTGATCGGGCGCAAACCGGTCTACCTGTCCGATGCCGACGGCGACACGCTGTTCTGGGGCTTCGCCTCGGTGCTGCTGGAGCTGCAGCACCTGGTGCGCGATGCGGGCCTCGAACGCCTCGGCGAGGGCGGCTACCGGTACCAGCTGGTGATCGACGAGGCCCGGCCGAGCGCCGGCGACCCCCAGCCCTTCGCCTCGGGACAGTTCGTCGAGGCCGGCATCCGCGTGCCTGACGGCGCGTGGGTGTTGCGGCTGGCGCCCCTGCAGCCGTGGGGCCTGCCGCCGCGCTTCTACCTGCAGCTGCTGGTGGTGCTCTTCGTCAGCGGTCTACTCGCCTACCTGGAGTTCATCCTGCTCTGGCAGCCGGTGGCCCTGCGTCGTGAGGTGCGGCGGGCCAGCGCGGCGCTGCAACGCGCCAACGCCCGCTACGAGGCGGTGTTCGACTCGGTGCGCGAGGTTCTGTTCCAGCTCGACACCCGCGGGCAGATCACGCTGGTCAACCCGGCCTGGAAACAGGTGACCGGACACGATCCGGTGGACAGCCTCGGTCACCCGTTCGAGACCTTCGTCCACCCCGACGACCGGGCGATGGTGCGCCAGCTGTTGGGCGTGGGGCTCGAGAACCATGCCCTGGCCAAGGACGTCGAGTTGCGCCTGCTCGGCCGTGGTCAGGATGTGCGCTGGGTGGAGATGACGCTGCAGACGGTCGACTCGGCGCACGGCGCATCCGGCGGCCTCTCCGGTACGTTGCACGACATCTCCGAGCGCAAGAAGGCCGACGACATCATCCAGTACCACGCCAACTACGACACCCTGACCAACCTCCCCAACCGCAAGCTGTTCCAGGACCGTTTCGGGCGGGCCCTGGAGAGCACGCTGCGCAAGGGGCAGCGTCTGGCGCTGATGTTCATCGACCTCGACCGCTTCAAGTGGATCAACGACACGATTGGCCACGCCGCGGGCGACGCCCTGCTCAGGGAAGTGGCGATGCGCTTGACCGCCTGCGTGCGCAAGGCCGACACCGTCGCACGCTTCGGCGGCGACGAGTTCGTCGTGCTGCTGACCGAGATCGGCAGCGCCATCGACGCCGAGATCGTCGCGCGCAAGATCCTCGCCGAGCTCGCCCGGCCGTTCGACCTCGAGGGGCGCAAGGAGTCCATCTCCGGCAGCGTCGGCATCACCCTCTGCCCCGACGACGGTCGTGACATCGCCACCCTGATGAGCAACGCCGACAACGTCATGTA
>JBFIFF010000041.1:0-10086 GCA_041602955.1 Gammaproteobacteria bacterium
AGATGGCGCGTTCCGGGCTCGGCGACGTCGAGCGGCCGATCGGTTCGTACCTGTTCGCCGGCCCGACCGGCGTCGGCAAGACCGAGGTGACCCGCCAGCTGGCGTTGACGCTGGGCATCGAGCTGATCCGTTACGACATGTCCGAGTACATGGAGCGGCACACCGTCTCGCGCCTGATCGGCGCGCCGCCCGGCTACGTCGGCTTCGACCAGGGCGGACTGCTGACCGAGGCGGTCAACAAGCACCCGCACGCGGTGCTGCTGCTCGACGAGATCGAGAAGGCCCACCCCGACGTCTACAACCTGCTGCTGCAGGTGATGGACCACGGCAAGCTGACCGACACCAACGGGCGCGAGACCGACTTCCGCCACGTGATCATCGTCATGACCACCAACGCCGGCGCGGGCGAGATGGACCGCCCGTCGATCGGCTTCACCGTGCAGGATCACGCCAGCGACGGCATGGCGGCAATCCAGCGCCTGTTCAGCCCCGAGTTCCGCAACCGCCTCGATGCCATCATCCAGTTCGCCCCGCTCGAGGGGGCCACGGTGCGCCACGTGGTCGACAAGTTCCTGATCGAGCTCGAGGGGCTGCTCGAGGCCAAGGGGGTCGCGCTGGAGGTGACCCCGGCCGCGCGCGAGTGGCTGGCCGAGCACGGCTACGACCGCAAGATGGGGGCACGGCCGATGGGCCGGGTGATCCAGGAACGGATCAAGCGACCGCTCGCCGACGAGTTGCTGTTCGGGCGCCTGGCCCAGGGCGGCGAGGTCGAGGTCGACGCGGGCGAGGAGGGGCTGAGCTTCTCGATCAACGGGGCGCCGGCGGAGGCGCTGGGGGTCGACGGCGAACCCGCCTGATGCGGCGGGCCAGGTCCCGGACGGGGCTCAGCGGTTGCGGTAGACGATGCGGCCCTTGGTGAGGTCGTACGGGGTCAGCTCGACCTTGACCGTGTCACCGCGCAGGATGCGGATGTAGTGCTTGCGCATCTTGCCGGAGATGTGTGCGGTCACGATGTGACCGTTCTCCAGCTTCACGCGGAACATGGTGTTGGGCAGGGTCTCGACGACCGTGCCTTCCATCTCGATGTGGTCTTCTTTCGCCATCAAGTTTCCAGCGGACTCGGGCGCGGGGCGCCGCGGAGGCCCGCCATTATCGCCATAATGGCCGGCAAGGCAAGCACGCAGCGGCGTGCCTCGACCGCTCAGGCCGGGACCGGGTCGCCGCGCTCGAGGCGACGCCAGGTGCCTGCGTCGTACCACTCCAGCGGACGGTAGCCGATCTTGTAGGCCATCTTGTCGCAGGCGCCGATCCAGTAGCCCAGGTAGATCCAGTCGAGCCCGGCCGCGCGCGCGTCCGCCACCTGCTGCAGCACCGCGAGGTTGCCCGGTGCGCGGGACGCCGCCGCCGGGTCGAACAGGGTGTAGACCGCCGAGAGTGCGTCTTCGAGGCGGTCGACGATCGCCACCGCCAGCAGTCGGTCGCCGGCGTACCAGCTCACCGCCTCGGTGTCGCACCATGCGCTCGCGAAGCAGGCCAGGTAGTGTTCCGGGTCGGGGTCGTCCATGGAGCTGCCGGGGTGACGCCAGGCGATGTAGCGGCGGTAGAGGTCGAACTGCGCGGCGTCGAACGCGAACGGCGCCCGTTCCACGCGCAGGTCGCGGTTGGCCGCCAGGCAGCGGCGCTGGCTGCGATTGGGCCGGAACGCGGCCACCGGCAGGCGCACCGGCACGCACGCCTGGCACCCGGGGCAGCGCGGCCGGTAGAGGTGGTGGCCGCTGCGCCGGAAGCCGTAGTGGGCGAGGCGGGTGTAGAGGGCCGTGGTCGGGCGCCGGGACGGGTCGAGGAACAGCGTCACCGCGTCGCGTTCCTCGAGGTAGCCGCAGGCGTGCGGCGGGCTGACGTAGAAGACCGGCGCGTCGTCGGGTGCGCTCATGCGGGGGCCTCGTCGGGGTGCGGATCCGCAGGCCACGCGGGCGTTGGGGTGTCGGCCAGGGCGTCGAGCCGTTCCAGGAAGCGGTCGCGCGGCAGGCGCTCGGCACCCAGGCGCAGCAGGTGGTCCGAGACCACCTGGCAGTCGAGCAGGCCGTAGCCGAGACGGCGCAGGCGTGCGCAGAGGTGGGCCAGGGCCACCTTGGACGCGTCGCGCTCGCGACTGAACATCGACTCGCCGAAGAACACCCGCCCGAGGGTGACGCCGTACAACCCCCCGACCAGCCGCGCGTCGCGCCACACCTCGATGCTGTGCGCGTGGCCGAGGGTGTGCAGCCGGGCATAGGCGGCGGCCATCCGCCGTGTGATCCAGGTGCCGCGGGCCTCCGGCCGGGGCGCGGCGCAGGCTTCGACCACCGCGTCGAAAACGGTGTCGTAGGTGATGCCGAAGCGCGCCTGGCGCAGCGTGCGCGCCAGGCGCCGGCTGACGCGCAGGCGCTCGGGGTAGAGCACGGCGCGCGGGTCGGGCGACCACCACAGGATCGGCTCGCCGGGGCCGAACCACGGGAAGATACCCTGGCGGTAGGCGCGCAGAAGCCGACCCGGCGCCAGGTCGCCGCCGGCCGCCAGCAGGCCGTCGGGGTCGCGCAGCGCCGTCGCGACGGGTGGGAACGGGGCCTCGGGGTCGTCGGGCGGCAGCCAGGGGATGGGCATCGGCGCGGCCGGGACGGGCCCGGCGATGGCGGTCAGCGGTCTTCGCGCGGCACGAGATCGATGACCAGCATGACGAAATCGGCCTCGGTGAGGATCCCGGTGAGATAGCCGTCGCGCAACACGGGCAGGCAGCCGAACTTGTGGTCGAGCAGCAGCTGGGCGGCCACGTTGAGGTCCGCCTCCTCGTCGACGGCGACCACGTCGCGGTTCATCACCTCGCTGACGGTGAGCGACGATTCGAGGGTGTCGAGCATGTCGCGGTCGGTGCGGGCCAGCCGCGAGGCGCCGGCGGCGAGCAGGTCGCGCTGGGTGACGAGCCCGACGAAGCGGTTCTCGCCGTCGACCACCGGCAGGTGGCGGATGCGGTGGGCCAGCATCAGCTCGCGCGCGTGCACCAGGGTGTCGTGCTCGTGCACGGTGAACAGCGAGGCCGTCATCCGTTCCTTGACCCGCATCCGGTCTCTCCTCGTGCAACGTTTCCGGGGGTGCGGCCGGGCGGCCGCCCCGGTGAATTCTCCGCGACCCCCGCGCGACGCGCAACCACACATCGCCTGCGTTGGGCAGGGCGGGAAACGACGTTATAGTGGTGGCGGGTCCACCTGGCACGCATCAACGATGAGAGCCCCGATCGGCTGTTGCCTCGCCCTGGCCTGCGTCCTGGCGACGGGTCCGCTGGCGGCGCAGGTCTGCGAGCCCGGCGTCGCGCCGACGCTGCCGACCTCCCGCTTCACGCTCAACCCGGACGGCACCGCCACCGACGGCGAGACCGGCCTGACCTGGATGCGCTGTGCCGAGGGCCAGCAGTGGGACGGCGCCAACTGCACTGATGGACGCGCCTGGTACACCATGAGCTCGTGGGACGACGCCATGGGCGGCCTGCAGCGCCGTCCGGTGCGCCGCGGCGGGCACGACGACTGGCGGTTGCCGTCCCTGGAGGAGCTGCGCACCCTGGTCGACCTGACCTGCCGCCAGCCTGCGACCAACGCCACGGTGTTTCCCAACACCCCGGGCGAGAACTTCTGGACCTCGACGTCGTCGGCGTGGAATGACGCGTACGCCTGGCGCATCGACTTCGCCAGCGGCCGCGAGAACGCCGATCTCAAGGTCACGGCGTCGTTCCGCGTGCGCCTGGTGCGCGGCACCTTCCGCCCGCCGACGCCGGAGCCGCGCCTGGAGTTCGTCGAGGTCAGGCAACTGCTGCCGCAGGACGACGACGGCATCCACGACCCCGCCAGCGAGGCGCTGTCCACGCTGCAGGACCCCGCCGAGGCCACCAGCACCTTCCCGCGCAGCACCTCCGGCAGCGTCGATTGGGTCCAGGCGCTGCGGATCGGGCTCATCGAGCCGCGCACCACCGTCGACGGCGCGGCTGCGCCGATGGCGGAGCTCGATTTCACCATCGTCATGGCCGAGACCCGCGAGATGCCCTACGTGCGTTTCCCGCACAAGGAGCACACCCAGTGGCTCGACTGCAGCAACTGCCATCCGGCGATCTTCGTGCCCCAGGCGGGCGCCAACCCGATCACCATGGGCGCGATCCTGCAGGGCGAGTTCTGCGGCCGCTGCCACGGTCGCGTCGCCTTCTCGATCTACGAGTGCGAGCGCTGCCACAACGTCATGCACCGCGACGCGCCGGAGCGCTGGTGGTGAGCCGGTGCCGCGCGCTTGCCGTGCTGCTGGGCGCACTGCTCGGTGCCGGCGCCGCACTGGCCGATCCCCCGCCACAGCGGGGCATGTTCCTGCTCGCGACCCCCAAGGTGCAGCACCCGATGTGGCGCGAGACGGTGATCCTGCTGCTCGAGCACGGCCGCGGGGGCACTCTCGGGGTGATCCTCAACCGGCCGCTCGACGTGCCGCCGGCCGACCTGCTGCCCGAGGTGCCCGGCCTGCGCGAGCGCGAGCTGCGCCTCTATCTCGGCGGGCCGGTGGAGCGCCATGGCGTGATCTGGCTGCTGCGCTCCCCGCGTCTGCCACGCGAGGCGCGCGAGGTGGTCGACGGGGTGGGCTACGGCAACGACCCGGGGATGATCGCGGAGCGGCTGCTCGGCGGCGGTGGCGACCGCGAGCTGCGCCTGCTCCTGGGCCACGCCGGCTGGGCCCCGGGCCAGCTCGACGCCGAGATCGCCCGCGGGGACTGGCGGGTGGTACCGGCCGACGCCGAGAGCATCTTCACCCTCGACAGCGCGCGGCAGTGGCCCGCGTTGATGGAGCGCGCACGCCAGCGCTGGGTCGTTCGCCCGTCGGCGGGCTTCGTGTCTAGCCCGGGCTGATCGCCACCGGCACGCCGAGCAGCGCGGCCAGGCGCCGGCCCGGCACTTCCAGTGCTTCCGGCGCGGGAACGACGCGCCATGCCAGCAGGCCGTCCTGCGCGCGGATCGCGACCTCGGGCAGCGCGGCACCGTGCGGGGCGCAGGCGTCGAGCAGCCCGAGCAGGCGCGCGGCGAGCGCGACCTCGCCCCCGGCGGCGTCGTCTTGGATCTTCAGCCGCCGGCGGTGCAGGCCGCCGAGCGTCGCGGCGAGGGCGTCGCGTTCCGCGGCGTCCCAGCCGATCGGCAGCGGCAGCGTCGCGACCTGGCGCGCGATGCGCTTGCGCGGGGCCGGTCGCGCGCCGCTTCCGGCCAGGCCGTGCAACAGTGCGGCGGCGACGCCGAGACGGCGTGCACTGTCGCACGGCGTCCGGGTGAGCGTCGCGACGGCGTCGAGGGCGGACTCGAAGCTCCCGGCAAGCCACGCGGCGCGCGCAGGGTCGCTGCCGTGGTGTGCTCCCCAGCGTGCCAGCGCCGCGCGGTTGGCCGCCTCGACCCGCGCGGGAGCGAGCAGTTCGTCGCGCCACGCCCGCCAGCGCGTGCCCACGCCGGTCATCCGTTCGCGGTAGCCGGCCAGGCGCGCGTCACGCACGGCGTCGAGCCGCGCCCGCCACGCCGTCCGGTCGGCGGGGTCGGTCAGCAGGCGCGCGGCGACCAGCTCGTCCCACAGGACGTCGAGGTCGTGGACGTCGCCGAGCAACTCCTGCAGCAGCGAAAGCTCCTCGCCCCAGCGCTTGTGCTGCGCGGGCAGGAAGTTCTCGATGGCGTAGCGCAGCCGCTTGATGTCGATGCGCAACACGTGCCAGGCGCGGCGGCTGCCGCCCTTGACGGCGCGCTGGTGCTGGGCGTGCGCCGCGAGCAGGCGGCGCATTGCCAGCTGCTCGAACAGCGGGTCGCCCGGGGGGTGGTGGCTGGCGCAGGCCGCGAGCGGCTCGATGGCGCGTTGCCAGGCGTCGCGGTCGAAGGCGTCGAGGGCCAGGCGCGCCCGCGCCGTGAGCTCGACCTCGCGCTGGTTGAGCCGGTAGCGCAGCAGGCGTCCGGCCGGGTCGTCCCCGGGGTCGAGGCGGTCGAGCCAGATCACCAGCACGTGGGTGTCGCGCAGCCCGCCAAGGGCCTTGAACAGCGCCCGGCTCGCCTTGAGCATGGCGCGCCACTCGGGGGTCGGGTCGACCTCGCGCAGCGCGCCGGCCAGGGTGCGGCAGCGCCGCAGCGCCTTGCGCAGCTGGTGCACGGCACGCACGTCGGGGTCGCGCTGCGCCACGCGGTGGCAGGCGAGGACCTGGTTCATCCAGTTCGCCAGGCCGGCCCGGCGCGCACGCTTGCGGGGTTTCGCCAAGGGTCTCCTGTTCCGTCGCTGACGACCCGTCCCGGGGTCCCGTGCCTACCCTAGCACGCCGCATCGCCGTGTGGCCCGTGTCGCCGGGGCTGCAGTACACTTGGCGCTCCCCGGGCCCGACCCGGTCCCGCCGGCCGTCCCGGCGCACCGGCAGGGCCCGTTCCTTTTTCCTGTCGCGGGCGTCGCGGCGGCGTCCAGGAGTCGAACGACGATGGCGAACGTCAACAAGGTGGTGCTGGCCTACTCCGGCGGCCTCGACACCTCGGTGATCCTGAAGTGGCTCGAGGACACCTACGGCTGCGAGGTGGTGACCTTCACCGCCGACCTCGGCCAGGGCGAGGAGGTGGAGCCGGCGCGGGCCAAGGCGCAGGCCTACGGCATCAGGGAGATCTACGTCGAGGATCTGCGCGAGGAGTTCGTGCGCGACTTCGTCTTCCCGATGTTCCGCGCCAACGCGCTCTACGAGGGGGAGTACCTGCTCGGGACCTCCATCGCGCGGCCGCTGATCGCCAAGCGCCTGGTCGAGATCGCCAACGAGACCGGTGCCGACGCCATCAGCCACGGCGCGACCGGCAAGGGCAACGACCAGGTGCGCTTCGAGCTCGGCGCCTACGCCCTGCGTCCCGACATCCGCATCATCGCGCCGTGGCGCGAGTGGGACCTGCTCTCGCGCGAGAAGCTCATGCGCTACGCGGCCGATCACGGCATCCCGGTCGACTTCGCCAAGCAGGGCAAGAAGTCGCCCTATTCCATGGACGCCAACCTGCTGCACATCTCCTACGAGGGCGGGATCCTCGAGGATCCGTGGGCCGAGCCCGAGGAGTCGATGTGGCGCTGGACCGTCGCCCCCGAGGCGGCACCGGACGCGCCCACCTACCTGGAACTTGAGTACCGTCGCGGCGACATCGTCGCCATCGACGGCGAGGCGCTGAGCCCGGCCGAGGTGCTGGCCCACCTCAACCGCGTCGCCGGGGCCAACGGCATCGGCCGCGCCGACATCGTCGAGAACCGCTACGTCGGCATGAAGTCACGCGGCTGCTACGAGACCCCGGGCGGCACGGTGATGCTCAAGGCGCACCGCGCCATCGAGTCGCTGACCCTCGACCGCGAGGTGGCCCATCTCAAGGACGAGCTGATGCCGCGCTACGCCGAGCTGGTCTACAACGGCTACTGGTGGAGCCCCGAGCGCGAGATGCTGCAGACCATGATCGACGCCTCGCAGGCGACCGTGAACGGCACCGTGCGCGTCAAGCTCTACAAGGGTGGGGTCAGCGTGGTCGGGCGCCGCTCGGAGAGCGACAGCCTGTTCGACGAGTCGATCGCCACCTTCGAGGACGACGCCGGCGCCTACGACCAGAAGGACGCCCAGGGCTTCATCAAGCTCAACGCCCTGCGCATGCGCATCGCCGCCAAGCGGCGCGGACGCTGAGCGGGCGGCTAGGGCAGGGTGACCGGCGCAGCCGGGCGCCAGTCGGCGGCACGGTGCTCGGCGACCACGCTGGTGTAGATGCCGCCGCGGACGTTGAACTCCGCGGTCAGGCGCAGGAAGCGCGGCGCGCACGCCGCGACCAGGTCGTCGAGGATGCGGTTGGTCACCGCCTCGTGGAACGCCCCCTGGTCGCGGTAGGACCAGACGTAGAGCTTCAGCGCCTTGAGCTCGAGGCAGAGCCGGTCGGGGACGTACTCCAGGTGCAGCGTGGCGAAATCGGGCTGACCGGTCTTCGGGCACAGGCAGGTGAACTCCGGCACGCGGATGCGGATGGTGTAGTCGCGCTCCGCCTGCGGGTTGGCGAAGGTCTCGAGATCCTGGCTGGGTCGGGTCGGCATCGTGGCTGGCCATGGGGACGGGGCGGTATACTCTACACCATTCGTCCAGGCCCCTGTCGGCCGAATGTATTTCCAATCATAAATATTTAATAACAAATAGTTACAATTCAATTGTAGAATTTGGATGAGACTTAAGAAGATCAAGCTCACGGGGTTCAAGTCGTTCGTCGACCCGACCACCATCCACCTGCCGAGCAACCTCGTCGGGGTGGTCGGTCCGAACGGCTGTGGCAAGTCCAACATCATCGACGCGGTGCGCTGGGTGATGGGCGAGAGCTCGGCCAAGCACCTGCGCGGCGAGTCGATGGCCGACGTCATCTTCGACGGCTCGACCACGCGCAAGCCGGTCGGCGTCGCCGCGATCGAGCTGACCTTCGACAACAGCGACGGCTCCCTCGGCGGCCAGTACGCCCAGTACGCCGAGATCGCCATCAAGCGCCAGGTCAGCCGCGACGGGGTCTCGGCCTACTCGCTCAACGGCGCACGCTGCCGCCGGCGCGACATCACCGACGTCTTCCTCGGCACCGGGCTCGGCCCGCGCAGCTACTCGATCATCGAGCAGGGCATGATCTCGCGCCTGATCGAGGCCAAGCCCGAGGAGTTGCGCGTCTACCTCGAGGAGGCGGCCGGCATCTCCAAATACAAGGAGCGACGCCGCGAGACCGAGAACCGCATCCGTCACACCGAGGAGAACCTCGAGCGTCTCAAGGACCTGCGCGAGGAGGTCGACCGCCAGCTGCAGCACGCCAAACGCCAGGCGCGCACCGCCGAGCGCTACCAGGAACTCAAGCAGCAGGAGCGTCGTGTCCACGCCGAGTTGCTGGCGCTCAACTCCCGCGCGCTGGCCGGGCAGCTGCACGGCCTCGAGCAGAAGGCCAGCGGGGAGACCAACGCCCTCGAACAGGCGATCGCCGAGGTGCGCCGCCTCGAGGCCGCGCTGGAGCAGCAGCGCGCCGCGCACGTCCACACGGGCGACCAGCTCAACGAGATCCAGGGCCGTTTCTACGCCGTCGGTGCCGAGGTGAGCAAGGTCGAGCAGGCGATCCAGCACGCGCGCGACCTCGCGCAACGCCAGGCCCGCGAGGCCGAGGAGCTGGACAGCTCGCGCGGCGAGCTGCAGCGCCATCTCGACGGCGACACCACGCGCCTGGCCGACCTCGACCGGGCGCTCGCCGCCGCGGAGCCCGACCTGGCCGCGGCCCGGACACGCGCGCAGTCCACCGCGCAGGCACGCACCGAGGCCGAGCAGGCGATGCAGGCCTGGCAGGCCGAGTGGGAGGCGTTCAACCAGACCGCCGCCGAGCCGGCGCAGCAGGCCCAGGTCGAGCGCACGCGCACCGACCAGCTCGAGGAACGCCGCCAGCGCCTGCGCCTGCGTCGCGAACGCCTCGACGAGGAGCTCACGCGCCTGGACCCGGCCTCACTGGACGCCGAGATCGAGAAGCTCGCCGCCGACCGCGATGCCCGCCAGGCCGAGCTGGAGCGGCGCGAGAGCGAGCACGCCGAGCTGCGCCGGCGCCTCGAGACGCTGCGCGGCGAGAACCAGACGGTACGCCAGGCGCTCGACGCGCTGCGCGACGAGCTGCAGCGTGCGCGCGGCCGCCAGGCGTCGCTGGAGGCGCTGCAGCAGGCCGCGCTCGGCAAGACCGACACCGGCGCCACCGGCTGGCTCGAGCGGGCGGGCCTCGCCGGCGCGCCGCGCCTCGCCGAGGGGCTGCGCGCGGAGCCCGGCTGGGAGCTGGCGCTGGAAACCGTCCTCGGACCGTCATTGGAGGCGGTCTGCGTCGACGACCTCGCGCGCTTCGCGGCCGGTGCGGCCGGCCTGGAGGGGGGGCACCTGGTCCTGGTCGACCCGGGCGCCAACGCGGCACCGTCGGGTGGAACCGGTGATCTGCTGCGCGACAAGCTGGTCGAGGGCGCCGGCGCGGCGGCGCTGCTCGCCGGCATCCACGCGGCCGAGGACCTCGACCGGGC
>JBFIFF010000042.1:0-10044 GCA_041602955.1 Gammaproteobacteria bacterium
ACTGGTGCTCGCCGTCGACCTCGGCGATCTCGATGATCGAGATGTCGAAGGTGCCGCCACCGAGGTCGTAGACCGCGAGCTTGGCGTCGCCGCGCTTCTTGTCCATGCCGTAGGCAAGGGCCGCGGCGGTCGGCTCGTTGATGATGCGCTTGACCTCGAGCCCGGCGATCTTGCCGGCGTCCTTGGTCGCCTGGCGCTGCGAGTCGTTGAAGTAGGCCGGCACGGTGATCACCGCCTCGGTGATCTTCTCGCCGAGGTAGTCCTCGGCGGTCTGCTTCATCTTCTGCAGCACCTTGGCCGAGATCTCCGGCGGCGCCATCTTCTTGCCCTGGGCCTCGACCCAGGCGTCGCCGTTGTCGGCCTCGACGATCCTGTAGGGCACCATCTTGATGTCGCGCTGCACGACGTCGTCCTTGAAGCGACGGCCGATCAGGCGCTTGATGGCGAACAGGGTGTTGTCCGGGTTGGTCACCGCCTGGCGCTTGGCCGACTGGCCGACCAGGGTCTCGCCGTCCTTGGTGAACGCGACCACCGACGGCGTGGTGCGATCGCCCTCGCTGTTCTCGATGACCCGCTGCTTGCCGTCCTCCATGATCGCCACGCACGAGTTGGTGGTGCCGAGGTCGATGCCGATGATCTTGCCCATGTGAATGCTCCGTTGACCTGCTGATTCTTCGATCAGGGTGAAACCTGCCCCCTAGGTGGGGTGGCGGGAGGTGGAATTCAAGCCCCTTCGGCGTCGGCCGGGGGCGGCGGGGCCGTGGAGACGATCACCAGGGCCGGGCGCAGCAGCCGGTCGTTGAGGGTGTAGCCCTTCTGGTGAACCGTCAGGACGTGGTCCGGCTCGAGGTCGGCGCTCGGCTGCATGGCCATCGCCTGGTGCAGGTCGGGGTTGAACCGCTCGCCCTGCGGGGCCACCTCGACGATGCCGTGCTTGGCCAGCGCCTGGGTTAGCAGCTTCAGGGTCAGCTCGGTGCCCTCGCGCAGGCTGGCGACGTCGGCCGCCTCGCCCTGTGCGGCGGCCAGCCCCAGCTCGAGGCTGTCCCGCACCGGCAGCAGCTCCATGGCGAAGCGCTCGAGGGCGTACTTGCGGGCGCTGTCGAGGTCGCGCGCGGTGCGCTTGCGCAGGTTGTCCATCTCGGCCAGCGTGCGCAGACGCTGGTCGTTGGCCTGCCCCAGCTCGTCGCGCAGCGCGCCGAGCTCCGCCTCGAGCTGCGCCAGCTGGTCCTGCGGCGCGTCGCCGGAGGCCTGCGGCGTGCCGGTCGGGGCGGTCTCCGCCTCGGGGGTCTCCGCGGGGGCCTCGGCCGAGCCGGCCCCGGGCTGTGCCGTCTCTGCCTCCCGAGCGGAATCCTGCGCGGCCTCAGGGGCCGTCTGCTTGTCACTCATGCCTTCCTCGTCAATCACTTGCAAGGAGGCCGCCCTCCGGCCTCCACGGTGTCCACGGCTAGATGGGGGCGGGTCAGCCCGACTTCAAGGCGGCGCCGAGCAGCTTGGCGGTGACGTCGACGACCGGGATCACCCGCTCGTAGTCCATCCGCGTCGGGCCGATGACGCCGAGCACGCCGACCGGCTCGCCGTCGATGGCGTAGGTCGAGGTGACGACGCTGCAGTCGTCGAACACCGACTGCCCCGCCTCCTCGCCGATGAAGATATGCACGCCGTCGGCCTGCAGGCAGCGGTCGAGCAGGCCGAGCAGCTGGCGCTTGCGCTGGAACGCCTCGAACAGCTGGCGCAGCTTGGCCACGTCGCCGAGGTCGTCGAGCGCCATCAGCCGGGTCTCGCCCGAGATCACGTAGTCGCCGCTGTCGCCGGCCGGGGTGAAGGCGGCGCTGGCGACGTCGATGGTCGTCAGCATCAGCCGGTTCATGGAGTCGCGCGTGGCGTGCAGCTCGTCGACGAGGGCGTCGCGCACCGCGAGGACGTCGCGGCCGACGAAGTGCTCGTTGAGGTAGTTGGCCGCCTGCTGCAACTCGGACTCGCTGTACTGGCGCTCGGTGCGGATCACGCGGTTCTGCACCTCGCGCTCGTTGACCACCAGGATCGCCAGCACGCGGCCCTCGCCGATCGGCAGGAACTCGACGTGGCGCAGCGTGAAGCGGGCGCGGCGCGGCACCATCACCAGGCCGGCCATGCGGGTCATGTCGGAGAGCAGGCGCGAGGCGCTCTCGACCAGATCCTTGCCGTCGCCATCGACCTGCAGGCGGCTGCGCAGGGCCTGCACCTCGCGCTCGTCGAGGCGCTTGAGCGAGACCAGCGAGTCGACGAAGAAGCGGAAGCCGCGCGCGGTGGGCACCCGGCCGGCCGAGGTGTGCGGCGAGACCACCAGGCCGAACTCCTCGAGGTCGGCCATGACGTTGCGGATGGTCGCCGCGCTCAGCTCCAGCCCGGCGGCGCGCGACAGGGTGCGCGAGCCGACCGGCTGGCCCTCGCTGATGTACTTTTCGACCAGGACCCGCAGCAAGTGGCGGGCCCGGTCGGTCAGTTGCTGATCTGCCACGTGTGCGTGTCCATTAGGCCCGGAGCCTTTTCACGACCGGGACTTGGCACTCGCCAGGCTTGAGTGCCAAACGACGCTAGCAACTCGCCGGAGAGACTGTCAAGGCGCGGCTGACGCCGCTGCCGGCGCCGTGCTAGGTTACGCCGCAGCGGGGGCTTCGGCGGCGCCCCCGGATCGCCAGCGACGGAGCTCCGATGGCCAGCGCGTTCTCCAGGATCGGCCTGATCGGCAAGTACAACGACCCCGGGGTGGGCACCACCCTGGAGCAGGTCGGCCGCCACCTGCTCGACCTCGGCCTCGAGGTGCTGCTCGACACCGGCAGCCGCCACCTGCTCACGGAGGGCACCCTGCCGGTCGCCGACCGCGACACCATCGGCCGCGACTGCGACCTCGCGATCGTGGTCGGCGGCGACGGCACCCTGCTCGCCGCGGCGCGCAGCCTGAGCGACCATCGCGTGCCGCTGCTCGGCATCAACCTCGGCCGCCTCGGCTTCCTGGTCGACGTCTCACCCGACCAGATGGTCGAACGGCTCGGCCCGATCCTCGCCGGGGACTACCTGGTCGAGGAGCGGCTGCTGTTGCACGCCAGCGTCACCCGCGAGGGGGAGCCGATCGGCGATTCCAGCGCCTTCAACGACGTCGTCGTGCACAAGACCGACGTGGCGCGCATGATCGACTTCGACACCTTCGTCAACGGCGACCTGCTCTACCCGCTGCGCTCCGACGGCCTGATCGTGTCGACGCCGAGCGGCTCGACCGCCTACGCCCTCTCCGGGGGCGGGCCGATCATGCACCCCAAGCTCAACGCCCTGGTGCTGGTGCCGATCTGCCCACACACCCTCAGTAACCGACCGACGGTGATCGCCGGCGACGACCGCGTCGAGGTGGTGGTGCGCGACAGCGACGCGCTGGTCACCTGCGACGGCCAGATCAAGATCGCGCTGTTGCCCGGCGACCGGGTCGCCATCCGGCGTCGCGAGCACACCGTGCGCCTGATCCACCCGAGCGACTACCGCTACTACGACATCCTGCGCGAAAAGCTCCACTGGCACAAACGGCTGTGACGCCGGCGCGATGCTGACCTACCTGCAGATCCGCGACTTCGCCCTGGTCGAGCACATCGAGCTCGAGCCCGGCCCCGGCCTGACCGTGCTCACCGGCGAGACCGGCGCCGGCAAGTCGATGCTGGTCGACGCCCTCGGCCTGGTGCTGGGCGACCGCGCCGAGCCGCACCAGATCCGTGCCGGCAGCGAGCGCGCCGAGGTGACCGCCGAGTTCAGTGTCGACAACCAGCCCGAGGTGCGCGCCTGGCTCGCGGCGCACGACCTGTCGGACGACGGGACGTGCCTGGTGCGCCGCGTGGTCGCCCGCGCCGGCCGCTCGCGAGCCTTCGTCAACGGCAGCCCGGTGACCCAGCAGGACCTGCGCGAACTCGGCGAGCACCTCGCCGACATCCACGGCCAGCACGACCACCAGTCGCTGCTCCGCCCCGCGAGCCAGCGGCGCATGCTCGACGCCTGGGGCCGCCACGGCGACCTCGCCGCGCAGGTCGCCGTGGCGCACCGCGCCTGGCGCGAGGCGGACGCGGCCCATGCCGCACTGGCGGTCGACCGGGCGCGCGATGGCGAACGTCGCGCCCTGCTCCGTTTCCAGCTCACCGAACTGGCCGCGCTCGAGCCGCGTCCCGGCGAGTACGCCGCCCTGGAGGAGGAGCACACCCGGCTGGCCCACGCCGACGAGCTGCAGGGCGCGCTGGGGGCCCTGCTCGACGGACTCTACGAAGCCGACGACGGCAGCGTGCACGACCGTCTCGGCCGCACGGTGCGCGAACTCGGCGAACTGCAGCGCCTCGACCCCGCCCTGGCCGACCCCGTAGGCGCGCTCGACGAGGCGCTGATCCGCGTCCAGGAGGCCGCCTCCGGGCTGCGCCACTGCCTCGACCGTATCGACCTCGACCCGCGTCGCCTGGCCGAGATCGAGCGCCGCCTCGAGGCGCTCCACGGCACGGCGCGCAAGTACCGCGTCACCCCCGAGGAGCTGGTCACCCTGCGCGAGACGCTGGCCGCCGAACTCGGCGACGACGAGGACCCCGACGCGCGGCTCGCGCGGCTCGCCGAGTCCGCTTCGCGGGCCGCGGCGGAGTACGCGCGGCTCGCCGAAGCGCTGGGCCGGCGCCGCGCCGCGGCCGGTGCCGCGCTCGCCGAGGTGGTCAGCGCGTCGTTGCAGGAGCTGGCGATGCCCGGCGGGCGCTTCGAGGTCGAGCTCGTGCCGCTCGAGGACGGCCAGGGCTCGGCCGGCGGCAACGAGCGGGTGCAGTTCCTGGTCAGCGCCAACCCCGGCCAGGCGCCGCAGCCACTCGGCCGCGTCGCCTCGGGCGGCGAGCTGTCGCGCATCAGCCTGGCGATCCAGGCGGCGACCGCGGCCAGCGTCGACGTTCCCACGCTGGTCTACGACGAGGTCGACGCCGGCATCGGCGGCCGGGTGGCCGAGATCGTGGGCCGCCTGCTGCGCGACCTGGCCGGGCAGCGCCAGGTGTTCTGCATCACCCACCTGCCGCAGGTCGCCGCCCAGGCGCATGGCCACCTGCAGGTGCGCAAGCAGCGCCGTGGCGAGGCGACGTCGACCGCGGTGACCGCGCTCGACGGCGAGACCCGGATCGAGGAGCTGGCGCGAATGCTCGGCGGGCTGCGCGTCACCGCCCAGGCCCGGGCCCACGCCGAGGAGATGATCGCGCTGGCCGGCAGCGGCTGAGGGCGTCTCAGCCCCGGCAGTCGGGGCACAGCCCGTGGATGGTCAGCTGGTGGTCGGTGATCTCGTAGCCGGCCTCGGCGGCGATGGTCTCCTGCAGCGCCTCGATGCGCGCGTCGACGAACTCGTCGACCCGCCCGCAGCGGATGCAGACGATGTGGTCGTGGTGCTCGCCCTGGTTGAGCTCGTAGACCGCCTGGCCGCCCTCGAAGTTGTGCTTGATCACCAGCCCCGCCTCCTCGAACTGGGTCAGCACGCGGTAGACGGTGGCCAACCCCACCTCCTCGCCGCCGGCGGTGAGCTGCTGGTAGATCTCGTCGACACTCAGATGGCTGGCCGGGTGGGACTCGAGCAGGCGCAGCACCTTGACCCGCGGCAGGGTCACCTTCAGTCCGGCCCGTTTCAGGTCGCGGTTGTCCATGCGCCTCCCGCCTCGTGAGTTGCCAGGGGTTATACGCTATCATCGCCGCGTTCCGCCCGGACCCCAAGCCATGACCATGCGCCAGATCACGATCACTCTCGCGGCCGCGCTGCTGCTCGGCGCCTGCAGCCTCGAGCGCCTGCCCGGCGTCTATCGCATCGACGTGCAGCAGGGCAACGTCGTCACCCCGGCGATGCTCGAGCAACTCAGGCCGGGCATGACCCGCGAGCAGGTGCGCTTCGTGATGGGCACGCCGATGGTCGACCACACCTTCCGCGACGAGCGCTGGGACTACTACTTCAGCTACCAGCCCGGGCGCGGAGAGCGGACCCGCTACCACCTGGCGCTGGTCTTCGACGGCGACCTGCTCACCCGGGTCGACGGCGAGTTGCCGCCGGAGGTCGCCGGCCTCTCCGACCTGAGCGGCACCCGCACCGTCGCGGTGACCGGCGAGCTGCCCGAGTCGCGGGGCATGCTCGACCGCGCCTGGGACGCGCTGACCGACTGGGAGCTCGGCTGGTGGGGCAAGGAGGCGGACGCTCCCGCCGAGACGCCCGAGAAGGGCGCCGGCAGCGGCAGCAACTGAGCACGCGCCGCCCTCAGCGGCGCCCGTAGACCTCCTCGGCACGCCGGCAGAAGGCGTCGACCAGGGTGCGCGCGATCTGCTGGAACACCGGCCCGAGGGTCGCGTCGACCAGGCGATTGGCGAACTCGAACTGCAGATCGAAGCTGATCCGGCACCCCTGCGGCCCGACCGCGTCGAAGCGCCAGTACCCCTCGAGGTGACGGAACGGTCCCTCCAGCAGGCGCACCTCGATCATCTTGTCCTTCTGGATGCGGTTGCGCGTGGCGAAGCTGCGGCGCAGCGCGCCGCGGTGCATGTCGATCCGCGCACGCATCTCGTCGGCGTCGGCGTAGAGCACCTCCGTGCTGGTGCACCACGGCAGGAATTCCGGGTAGGCGGCGACGTCGTTGACCAGCGCATACACCTCGGCCGGGGTGTAGGGCACCAGTGCCTGCTTGCGGATCGTCTTCATGGCGGGACCGGGAGGATCCCCGTGGCGGCGAGCAGGAGCAGCGCCAGCAACGGTGGGACGGCGTAGCGCAGAAGCGAGCGCCAGCCCCGGTAGAGCGACTCGGACACCAGAGGCATCGCCGCGCGGGCTCCCTGCGCCGGGAGCTGCCAGCCGACGAACAGCGCCAGCAGCAGCGCCGCGGCCGGCACCAGCAGGTGCCCGCCGAGGTACTCCAGCCAGCCGTAGACGCCCTGCCCGACCCAGCGCCCGCCGCGCGAGGCGGCGAACAGTAACAGCAGCAGCGTCCCCGCCAGCCACGCGGAGGCGCCGACCAGCAGCGCCGCACGGACCCGCCCCAGGCGGCGTCCACGGCGCCGCACCCCGGCCAGCGCGAGGACCAGCGGTTCGAGCAGGGCCAGCGCGGTCATCCAGGCCACGGCGACCAAGCCCAGGTAGACCGGCACCGCCAGCCAGGGGCCGCCTCCGGCCAGGCGGCCGAAGGCGAGTGGCAGGCTCTCGAACACCAGCCGCGGTCCGGTGGTGGGGGCGAGCCCGGCGGCGCCGAGCAGCGTGAGCACCAGCGACGCCGCGAGCAGCGCGAACAGGGTGTCTCCGGCGACCACGCGCAGCGCCAGGCCCGGAAGCGAGCCCCCCCGCGGCAGGTGGACGGCGTAGGCGTGCATCACGCCGACGCCGAGGGTCAGGGTGTAGAAGGCCTGCAACAGCGCCGCGCGCAGACCGGCACCTCCGACCGCGCCCGGATCGAAGACGGCCAGCCGGGCGAGTCCGGTCGTGGCGTCACCGTCCACGGCCACCGCGACCAGCGCCACCCCCCAGCCAAGGGCGACCAGCGCCAGCCCGACCTGCGCGCCCCGTTCCAGGCCGCGCCGCACCCCGTTCGCGCAGACGGCGACCGCGCCGCCCAGGAACAGCGACAGCCAGGCGATGCCCACCGCCGGCGCCCCCGCCAGGGCGTCGAAACGCAGCGCCACGGAGCGCGCAGTGGTGTCGGCGAAGGCGCCCTGCAACGCCGCACCGAGGTAGGCGAGCAACCATGCGCCGCTGACCACCAGGCAGGCCAGGACCGCCCAGGCGGCCGCCAGCACCAGCCACGGCAGATGACGCCACGCCGGCGCCGCCTGCGCGGCACGCACCTCGCGTGGGAAGCGTCGCGGCAGCCCGCCGGCAACGCGTCGCGCCAGCACCATCTCGGCGAGCAGCAGCGGCCACCCGAGAAGCAGCAGCAGGAGCAGGTAGACGGCGACGAACGCCGCGCCGCCATGCTCGGCGACCAGCTGCGGAAAGCGCCAGGCGTTGCCCAGGCCGACGGTCGCGCCGACCGCGGCGACGACGAACATCCGGTGGCTGCTCCAGCGCGCGACGCGCGCGGACCCGTCGCGCACTTTATCCCCCTCGTGGAATGGTCGTGCCATTGTCGGCAATGCCCCCCGGGGCCACAACCCTGAAGCGCCTGGCTCGCCGTTCGCGGGCTCCCCTATACTGCGCCGATGGCCAGGAACAGCAAGCAGGGCAGCCCCGCCGGCACCAAGACCATCGCCAGCAACGCCAAGGCGCGCCACGACTACTTCATCGAGGAGCGCGTCGAGGCCGGGCTGGCCCTCGAGGGGTGGGAGGTCAAGAGCCTGCGTGCCGGCCGCCTGCAGCTCAAGGAGAGCTACGTGGTGATCCGCCAGGGCGAACTCTGGCTGCTCGGTGCCAACATCGCCCCGCTCGCCTCGGCCTCGACCCACGTGCAAACCGACCCGGTGCGCACGCGCAAGCTGCTGGTGCACCGCCGCGAACTCGACCGCCTGGTCGGTGCGGTCGAGCGACGCGGCTATGCGCTGGTGCCCCTGGCGATGTACTGGAAGAAGGGGCGCGCCAAGCTGGAGATCGCCCTGGCCAAGGGCAAGAAGCAGCACGACAAGCGCGCCACCGAGCGCGATCGCGACTGGCAGCGCCAGCGCGAACGGCTGCTCAAGAACTGACGCTCAGCGCTTCTGCTGCCAGCCGCCGCCGGCCTGGAACCACCAGCCCGGCGGGGCGTTGTCGACCCAGCGCCGTGCGAAGGTGGTGCGGATCTGCTGCTCCCAGCTGGGCTGGCCGTTGACCCGCGCGATCTCGCGGTAGAGGGCGTTGCGGTCGGCGTTCTCGTCGGCGACCAGCTTCTTGACCACGTTGCGCTCACGCACCGGCACCCCGGCCGGGTCGCGCACGGCCACCTCGCCGGCGTCGGTCAGGCCGACCGCCCCGGAGGCGTAATGGGGTTCGAGGTCGCGGTGACGGGCGCGCATCGACGCGGTCAGCTGCTCGATGGCGGGCGAGGAGACGTTGAGGTCGGCCTCGGCCGCGTGGGCCGGGCGGACCAGCCAGTCGAGCCAGCCCGGCTGGTGGCGCGTCTGCTCCTTACCGGCCGGGGCCGGCGCCTCTTCCGGCGCCTTGGGCGCACCCCACACCTCCTCGATGATGCGGTCGGCGGCCTTCTCGGCCGCGGCGGCCGGGAAGTAGATGTTGATGGTCACGCAGGCGGTGGCCAGCAGCAGCGGCAGCAGGGACAGCGGGTGGCGCGAACGCATCGTCTTCTCCTCGGGTGTCGGTCGTCGTTCGTGAACGGGAGCAGCATCGCCGGAGACGGCTGAACCGGTGCTGAACACCCGGTCAGGGATGCCGGCTACCTGATCACCGGCGCCGGGGCCGCCATCGCGCGCTGGATGCGGTCGACCAGCTCGGCCCAGTCGACGCGCCGCACGTGGCCGATGATGTCGATGCGCGGCAGCCCCCCGCCCTTGACCAGATAATAGCCGGAGGCGGCCGGCTCGACACCGTCGAGTTCGCACACCGCGCCGCGCAGCCGGCAGCGGAACCCGAGACGGCTGTAGCCGAACTCGTCGAAGAAGCGCAGCGCGCTCTGCGACAGAACGCCACCGAGGCCGCCGATGCTGGTGATGCTGTCGACGGCGCGCTGGCTGATGCGGTGGCGCGAGGTGTCGCCCGGCGGCGTGGCCAGCTCGGCGTCGAAGCGCACCGGCCGCCAATCGTGCAACAGCAGGCCGTCGATGCGGCCGCCGAGGCGCCCCTGGATGCGCCCGATGGTGAAGGTCCGGGTCAGCAGTTCGAGGTCGATGTCGTCGACGGCGATGTCGGCGTGCAGGGCCGCGAGCGGTCCGAGCGGGCGCTCCAGGCGCAGGTCGCGGAGGCGGATCGCCCCGTCGAAGACGTCGACGCGCAGCTCGCCGGCGACCGCCAGCGTCCCGTCGGCATAGCGCAGCGACGGCACGGCGCCGCCGACCTGACCGGCCATGCGCGGCCAGCCGAAAGCGTAGCCGAGCGCCTCGAGCGAAACCGGCTCCAGGGTCGCCTCG
>JBFIFF010000043.1:0-9984 GCA_041602955.1 Gammaproteobacteria bacterium
CCCTGGCATGCCGGCGGCGTCGACCCGGTGCCCGAAGAGTACGGAAAACGACACAGCCATGGATAACATCCGCCTGTTCCTGTTCATGGGCCTGGCCCTGATGCTGCTGCTCCTCTACCAGGCGTGGGTGCAGGACTACGGGCCCAGGCCGCAGGTCGCCACCGGCGCCGACTCGACGCCTGCGGTGGTCGCCGACGGCAGCGTGCCCAGTGCGCAGAGCTCCGGTCCCGATCGCGCCGCGCTGCCCGGTGCCGTGCCCGGCCAGGAAGCACCGCACGCCGTCCGCGGCGGCACGGTGCGCGTGGTCACCGATCGCCTGGTGGTGGAGATCAGCACGCGCGGCGGCGACGTGCGCCGTGTCGACCTGCCCACCTACCCGGTCAGCCTGGACGAGCCCGACACCCCGTTCCGCCTGCTCGACGACGGCGGCAAGCTGTTCCACGTCGCCCAGTCGGGCCTGCTCGCCGCGTCGGGCGAGGCACCCAACCACACCGCCGAGTTCACGGCAGAGCAGGCCGAATACGTGCTCGCCGATGGCGCCGACACCCTGGTGGTGCCGCTGCGCTGGCGCAACGCGGCCGGCGTCGAGGTCGAGAAGCGCTTCATATTCCGTCGCGACAGCTACCTGGTCGAGGTCGCATTCGTCGTCACCAACGGCTCGGACGCGGCGGTGGAGCTCAGCCAGTACCGCCAGCTGCAGCGCACCCAGCCGCAGGGCGACGGCCAGGCCTTCATCTACACCTACACCGGCGGCGTCATCTACGACCCCGAGGAGAAGTACCAGAAGATCGACTTCGACGACATGGCCGAGAAGACGCTCAGCCGCGACTTCAGCCACGGCTGGGCGGCCATGATCCAGCACTACTTCCTCGCCGCGTGGATCCCCGACGCCGAGGAGACCAACCGCTACGAGACCACGTCCGTCGACGGCGGGCGCTACCTGCTGCGGCTGATCTCCCCGACCACGCGGATCGAGCCCGGCGCCAGCGACACGCTGGCTACGCGGCTGTTCGTCGGTCCGAAGGAGCAGGCGCGATTGCGCAAGGCCGCCGAGGGCCTGGTGCTGAGCGTCGACTACGGCTGGCTCACCTTCATCGCCCAGCCGATCTACTGGCTGATGGAGAAGATCCACGGCGTGGTCAACAACTGGGGTTGGAGCATCATCATCCTGACCCTGCTGATCAAGCTCGCCTTCTACAAGCTCTCCGAGACCAGCTACAAGTCGATGGCGAACATGCGCAAGATGCAGCCGAAGCTGACCGCCCTGCGCGAGCGCTACGGCGACGACAAGCAGCGCCTGCAGCAGGCCATGATGGAGATCTACAAGAAGGAGAAGATCAACCCCCTCGGCGGCTGCCTGCCGATCCTGATCCAGATCCCGGTGTTCATCGCGCTCTACTGGGTGCTGCTCGAGAGCGTCGAGCTGCGCCAGGCACCCTGGATCCTCTGGATCGACGACCTCTCGACCAAGGACCCCTTCTTCGTGCTGCCGCTGATCATGGGCGCGTCGATGTTCGTGCAGCAGAAGCTCAACCCGCCGCCGGCCGACCCGATGCAGGCGAAGATCATCATGGCGCTGCCGATCGTGTTCACCGCCATGTTCCTGTTCTTCCCGTCGGGACTGGTGCTCTACTGGGTGGTCAACAACCTGCTGTCGATCCTGCAGCAGTGGGTGATCATCCGGCGCGTCGAGGCCGGCGCGAAGGCGTGATCCACCGGCGGGCGTGAACGCTCCCGCGAACGACGACACCATCGCGGCGCTCGCCACGCCGCCCGGGCGCGGCGGCATTGGCATCGTGCGCCTGTCGGGGCCCGGCGTGACCGCGCTCGCCGCGACCCTGCTCGGCGGCTGTCCGCCCCCGCGCAGCGCCGTGCTGCGCCCGTTCCGTGGCGCAGACGGCGAGCCGCTCGACATCGGTCTCGCGCTGTTCTTCCCCGCCCCGGCCTCGTTCACCGGCGAGGACGTCCTCGAACTGCACGGCCATGGCGGTCCGGTGGTGCAGGACCGCGTGCTGGCACGCGTGCTCGCGCTCGGCGCACGGCTGGCACGACCCGGCGAGTTTTCGCAGCGCGCGTTCCTCAACGGCAAGCTCGACCTGGCGCAGGCCGAGGCGGTCGCCGACCTGATCGCCAGCGGCAGCGAGGCCGCGGCGCGCTCGGCGCTGCGCACGCTGCAGGGGGCCTTCTCGGCGCGTGTCGAGGCACTCATCGAGCGCCTGACGGCCCTGCGCACCTACGTCGAGGCGGCGATCGACTTCCCCGACGAGGAGATCGACTTCCTCTCCGACGCCCACCTCGCACTGGGGCTGGACGAGCTGGTCGCCGCGCTCGACGCGGTGCAGCGTGCCGCCGAGCGCGGACGCCGCCTGCACGACGGCCTGACCGTGGTCATCGCGGGCCCGCCCAACGCCGGCAAGTCGAGCCTGCTCAACCGTTTCGCCGGCCAGGACTCGGCGATCGTCACCGACGTTCCCGGCACCACCCGCGACCTGCTGCGCGAGTACGTCGAGCTCGATGGCCTGCCGCTGCACCTGGTCGACACCGCCGGGCTGCGCGACGCCACCGACGCGGTCGAGCGCGAGGGGATCCGCCGTGCCCGCGCGGCACTGGCGCAGGCCGACCGGGTGCTGCTGGTGCTCGACGACGCGTGCCGCGATCCCGAGGCCGAGGCGCTGCTGCGCGCGGCGCTGCCGGCGGCCGTGCCGGTCACCGTGGTGCGCAACAAGGTCGACCTCAGCGGCCGCCCGGCGGGGTGCACCGAGGGGCCGGAGGGCCCCGAGATCGGCCTGTCGCTGTTGACCGGCGAAGGCTTCGAAGGCCTGCGCGAACACCTCAAGGAAGTAAGTGGTTACTCTGGTGAAACGACAGGTGATTTCATGGCTCGCCGTCGCCACCTCGATGCCCTGGGACGGGCCGGAGAGGCCGTCGTCAGGGCGCGCGAGCGGCTGGCGGAAGGGGCGGCCGGCGAGCTGGCCGCCGAGGAGCTGCGCCTGGCGCAGCGTGCCCTGGGCGAGATCACCGGCGCGGTGACCCCCGACGACCTGCTGGGGCGGATCTTCGCCGAGTTCTGCATCGGCAAGTGACCGACCCACGCGGTCGGGTGGCGCCGTTCAGCCCCAGTCCGCGTCCGGGCGCTCGCCGAAGGTCTCCTCGTCGACCTGCATCAGCTCGCGCAGCTGCTCGCGCGCGTTGGCCGAGAGCGCGACGCGCGTGTCCAGGTCCTCGTGGTAGTGCAGGAACTGCTGTTCCATCAGCGCCACGTCGTGGGCCCGGAACTGGTGCGCGGCCTGCTTGGCACGCCACGCGGTGAAACCGAGCCGGTGCAGCGTCGCCTCGCCGAGCCGAAGCGCCCCCTCGAAGGTCTCCCGCTCCACCTGCTCGACGCCCGCCTCGCGCAGTTCCAGGAGGTGGTTGGCATCCCAGGCGCGGGCCAGGATACAGAGCTCCGGGAAGTGCTCACGCACGCGCCTGACCACGTGCAGTGCCTCGTCGCGGTCGTCGATGGCGACCACCAGCAGTCGCGCGCTCGCGGCCCCCGCCGCCTCGAGGAGGTCGAGGCGCGTGCCGTCGCCGTAGAAGACCTTGAACCCGAAGCGGCGGATCAGGTCGATGTGGCTCGGGTCGTGGTCGAGGATCGTCGTGCCGATCCCGTTGGCGTGCAGCAGGCGACCCACGATCTGCCCGAAGCGGCCGAAGCCGATGATGATCACCGGGTTCGACTGGGCCTCGATGGTGTCCATCGGCCGCGTGTCCCGCCCGCGCATCAGCGGCTCGAGCCAGCGGTCGTGGGCCTGCAGCAGCAGGGGGGTGATCAGCATCGAGAGCACCACCGCGCCGATCAGCAGCTCGCGCCAGCCCGGGTCGAGGACGCCGGCCGTGACCGCCGTGGCGAACAGCACGAAGGCGAACTCGCCGCCCTGCGCGAGGACCAGCGCGAACAGGCCGTGCTGCTTGAACGGCACGTGGAACAGCGCCGCCAGGAGCCACAGCACGGCCACCTTCACCGCGAGCAGGATGCCGAGCACCTGCAGCACCATGACCGGTTGCTCGGCGAGCCTGCCGAAGTCGATGGACATGCCGACCGCGATGAAGAACAGCCCCAGCAGCAGCCCCTTGAACGGCTCGAGGTCCGATTCCAGCGCGTGGCGGTACTCCGACTCGGCGAGCAGCACCCCGGTCAGGAATGCGCCCAGCGCCATCGACAGACCGACCGCGTCCATGACCAGCGAGATGACGATCACCAGCAGCAGGGCGCTGGCGGTGAAGATCTCGCGTACGCCGGAGCGTGCGGCGTGGCGGAACAGGGGCAGGATCACGTAGCGTCCGCCGACGACGATCGTCCCGATCGCCACGAGGATCTTGGCGAAGCTGATCCAGTTGTCGACGGCTTCGCCGGAGAATCCGGCGAGCAGCGGGATGATCGCCAGCATCGGGATGACGGCGATGTCCTGGAACAGCAGGACGGCGAAGCCGGCATTGCCGGCGGGGGTCGTCAGCAGGTTCCGCTCGGTCAGCGTCTGCAGCGCGATCGCGGTGGACGAGAGCGCCAACCCGAGCGCCCCGACCAGGGCCCAGCGCCACTCGAGCCCGAGCCAGCTCAGGGCCGCGAACAGCAGCGCCGCGGTGACCACCACCTGCGCGCAACCGAGGCCGAAAATCGCGCGCCGCATCGACCAGAGGCGTTGCGGGTTGAGTTCCAGGCCGATCAGGAACAGCAGCAGCACGACACCGAACTCGGCGAAGTGCAGGATGTCCTCGCTGTCGTCGATCAAGCCGAGCACCCAGGGCCCGATCAGGACCCCGGCGAACAGGTAGCCGAGGACACTGCCGAGGCCGAAGCGCTTGGACAGCGGCACCATCAGCACCGCTGCACCGAGGTAGATCGCCACGTTGCCGAGCAGCCCCTCCACGATCAGGCCTCGGCATCCAGCGGCGCGGCACCGTCGTGGGCGTAGTCCGCGAGGCGCTGCCGGTAGGTCCTGGCATGCGCCCCGATGACCTCGTCGGGGAGGCCGTGGCCGCCGTGCAGCACCAGCGGGGGCAACCAGGTCATGCCGCAGAAGCGTGCGACCGAGGCCAGCGGGACGAACAGCTCGCCGACGGGCAGCCCGTGCAGGCCCGCGTTCCGGTAGGCCGACGCCGGGGCGCCGGTGCTGCACGCCTGCAGCAGCGCCTTGCCGCGCAGCGCCCCGCCATCGGCGCCGAAGGCGAAGCCGCCGGTGAGCACGGTGTCGAGCCAGTGCTTGACGATCGCCGGCACGCCATACCAGTAGACCGGATGCTGGATCACCAGCAGGTCGATCTCGCGCAGCCGCGCCTGTTCCGCGGCGACGTCGATGTAGAAGTCGGGGTAGGCCTCGAGCAGGTCGTGGACCACGACGCGATCGAGATCGCGGACCGCGTCGAGCATCGCGCGGTTGATGCGCGATCGGCCGATGGCCAGGTGGGCGAAGAGGACGAGGATATCGGGTTTGGCGGGCACGCGACGCGCTCGCTGTAACGGCAGCCTAGTGTACCCCAACGGGGCGACGCGGCTGGCCGGACCATGGCACCCGGAGGCTGACCGGAGCGGTCCGGGGGCGTGGCTGCGGCCCTGAAATGACGAGGGCCCCGAACGGGGCCCTCGCGCAGGTCGCAGGGTGACGAGACGGTCAGGCGGCCTTGTCGTCGATCATGCGGCCGGTCTGCTCGCCGCCGTCGATGGCGATGCGCCGGGGCTTGAGGGCCTCGGGGACCTCGCGCTGCAGATCGATGTGCAGCAGGCCGTTCACCAGGCGCGCGGACGTGACCTTGACGTGGTCGGCCAGCTGGAACTGGCGCTGGAAGCTGCGCGCGGCGATGCCCTGGTGCAGGTAGCGGTGCGCGGTCTCCTCCTTGGCCTTGCGGCCGGCGACGGTCAGCGTGTCGTTCTCGACCTCGAGCTCGAGCTCGTCCTGGGCGAAGCCGGCGACCGCCATGGTGATGCGGTAGCTGTTCTCGTCGACCAGCTCGATGTTGTACGGGGGGTAACTCGGCTGGCCGTCGGCGCGCAGCGCGTTCTCCATCAGGGAGGCGAGGCGATCGATGCCGATGGCCGAGCGGTACAGGGGCGTGAAGTCGTAGTTGGTCATGGTCATATCCTCATCAAGCGATACATCCACGGGGTCTGGCACGGGGCCCGGACCCCGACCCGCGGAGCCGAATCGGCCTCCGCTGTCCCGAATATGGGGTCGCGCGACAGGGATTCAAGGGCCGTGCGTGGACGTGCGGCACGGGCGAGGCATATGAGCCAATGGTCTCTCAGGAGAGAGTAAGCACTAACTCCGTGCGCGTGCCGTTGCGGTCTCGAGGCGCCCGAGCAGCAGCATGCACGCCGCGCCGGCGAGGCACGCCGCGCCGCAGATGGCGAACGCCAGCGGGAAGTTGCCCAGGTCGCCGAGCACGCCGCCGAGCAGCGGGAAGACGATGCCGCCGACGCCGTAGGAGAGGAACACGTAGGGGTAGTTCTGGCCCACCCGCGCGGTGCCGAAGGTGTCGGCGGTCAGCGTCGGGAAGAGCGCGAAGTTGCCACCGAAGTTGAAGCCGATCAGCGTCGCGCCGAGGTAGAGCAGCATCTCGTTGCCGGCCATCGACGTGAACAGCAGCAGCACCGCCCCCTGGCTCGCGGTCATCAGCAGCACCGAGCGGCGCCGCCCGAGGCGGTCGCTGAGCGTGCCCCAGACGATGCGCCCGATGCCGTTGGCGAGGCTGAAGAAGACCGCCATCGCCGTGCCGGCGACCGCGCTCGCGGCGACCACGTCCATGCCGGCGGCCTGCAGCGCCTCCATCGGATAGAGCTTCATCAGGCCGATCGACATCAGCCCGGCCCCGGCGCTGACCGCGAAGGTGATGAAGATCAGGTAGAAGGCGGGCGTGCGCAGCATCTCGGCGATGCCGTACTCGCGGGCCCCCGCGCCGGCGCTGCCGGGCTCGGGCAGCTTGTAGCCGGGCGGCAGCCAGCTGCCGGGCGGCATGTGCATCCACAGCGAGCCGAGCAGCACGAGCACCGCGAAGGCGACGCCGTAGACCATGAACGTCGTCGCCAGGCCGTGCGACGCGATCAGGTGGCCCCATGAACCGGCGAGCTTGACCCAGCCCATGGCGCCGAAGCCGAAGCCCGCCACCGCCAGACCGGTGATCATCCCCTTGCGGTCCGGGAACCAGCGCATGCCGACCGCGATCGGCACCACGTAGCCGAGACCGATGCCGGCCCCGCCAACGACGCCGACGCCCAGCAGCACCGGCCAGAACGCGGTGCCTCCGGCGAGGCCGGCGAGCACGTAGCCGGCGCCGAGGGTCAGGCCCGAGGCGACCGCGAGGCGGTGGGGCCCCCAGGCCGGCAGCTTGCGCCCGGCCCACACCATGACCACCGCGAAGGTGGCGAGGCTGACCGCGAACACCACCTGGGTGTCGAGTTTGCTCCAGCCGGCCGTGCGCAGCGCCGGGGTGAACACCGACCAGGCGTAAATGGCGCCGAGACTCAGCTGGACGAGAATGGCGCCGAGCACCACCAGCCAGCGGTTGAACATTCGCGGTTCGGGCACGGGAGCTTCCTGTTCGCGTGGACCGGGAAGGCGTATACGCGACCCGGCCGTCGCGGTCAACGCGGCCACGCGCTTCCGCATCGCGGGCGTTCGTGGTACAGAAGCGTTCCCACGCGGACACCGGAAGCCCACGCCATGTCGCTTCGCACCATCCTGGTATCCATCGACGGCGGTCGCAGCAGCGAGGCGACGCTGGAGACCGCGCTCGTCGTCGCGCGGCGCTTTGCCGTGCACGTCGACGTGCTGCACGTGCAGAGCGACCCGCTGGCCGCGGTTCCGGCGCTCGGCGACGGCGTCACCGCGAGCCTGGCCGAGGAGGCCACCGCTGGCGCCGCCGAGGCCGGTGCCGCGCGGGCGCTCGCCGCCCGCGCGATCTTCGACGAGGTGATCGCGCGCCACGGCGCCGAGGCGAGCGACTACGATGCGCCGACGACGGGATTCAGCGTGGCGTGGATGACGCGCATCGGTCGCCGCCACAAGATGCTCGCGCGCCTGGGCCAGGTGCACGACCTGGTGGTGGTCGGCCACCCGAGCGACCCGGACGAGCCCGATCGCAGCCTGACCAGCGACGCGCTGTTCGCCACCGGCCGCCCGGTGCTCCTCGCACCACCGCGGGTGCCGGGTCCGTTCGGTAAGCGCATCGCCATCGCCTGGAACGGCAGCTGCGAGTGTGCGCGCGCGCTGGGCGGGGCGAGCAACTTCCTCGACCAAGCCGAGTCGGTGGTGGTGCTGACCGCGCAGAGCGAGCGCACGCCGGTGTCGATGATCCCGGAGCTCGAGGCCTACCTGTACAGGCACGGCGTCGCCGTCGAGACGCGGCGCGTCGGGCATCCGTCGAAGGACCACCTCGGCGGGCGCCCGCTGCTCGAGGCGAGCGCGGAGTGCGGGGCCGACATGCTGGTGATGGGCGCCCACCGCGTGGGTCGGTTGCGCGAGATGGTGCTCGGCAACGCCACCCGCGAAGTGCTGCGCGACGCGGACGTGCCGGTGCTGATGGGGCACTGAGGCGCCCCCGCCCGGGTCAGATCTTCAGGCAGACCTTGCCGAAGTGGCGCCGTGCGGCGAGGTGGTCGAGCGCCTCGTGCAGCGCCTCGAACGGGAACACGCGGTCGACCACCGGCGCAATGCGGTGCTCGGTCAGCGCCGCGCACATCGCCGCGAAGCCGTCGCGGTGCCCGACGGTGATCCCCTGCAGGCGCACGTGGCGGGTCACCACCGGGCCGAGCGGGATGTCGACGCGCCCCCCGGACAACACCCCGATCAGGGCGATCTCCCCGCCGACGCGCACCGCGCGCAGCGACTGTTCCAGGGTCTTCTCGCCGCCCACCTCGACCACCAGGTCGACGCCGTCCCCGCCGGCCCACGCCTTGACCGGCGCGCCCCATGCCGGCGTCGTGACGTAGTTCAGCCCCGCCTCGGCGCCCAGGGCCCGCGCCCGCGCGAGCTTGGCGTCGTCGCCGGAGAGCACGCACACCCGCGCCCCGGCGGCACGCGCGAACTGCAGTGCGAACAGGGCCACGCCGCCGGTGCCCTGCACCAGCACCCGCGCACCGGGACCCACCCGGCCATGGGTGATCACCGCGCTCCAGGCGGTCAGTGCGGCGACCGGCAGGGTCGCCGCCTGGGCGTCGTCGAGGTGCTCGGGCACCGGGTGCACGGCCGCGGCATCGACCGCCATGAATTCGCGCATCACGCCGTCGAGCGGGCCGCCGAGGGTGGCGTCGATCTTGGCGCCGGTCGCCTCTCCACCCTGCCATGACGGCATGAACAGCGGGCAGACGCGTGTGCCGAGTGGCGGTGCGCTGACCCCATCGCCGTGCGCGACCACCTCGCCGACGCCGTCGGAGACCGGGACCAGCGGGAGCGTCCCGGTCTTCCGGCCGTAGCCGCGCTCGGGCACGAGCAGATCGCGGTAGTTCAGCGCCGCGGCACGCATCGCCAGCAGCAGCTGCCCGGGGCCGGGCACCGGGTCGGGCAGTTCGACCCGGCGCAGGTTCTCGCGCTTCCAGTCGTCGACGATCTGCCAGGCGCGCATGCGCAGCTCCGGTGGCGCGTCGCGCCGCTGTCTCGAGGAAGCGCATGATGCGCCGTCCCAGCGTGTCGCGCGTTGCCCGGGGTCAAGCCGCGCGCAGCGGTCCTCCGCTAGACTCGACGGATGCCCGTAACCGGAGGGAGTCATGCACACCCCCGTCCCGTTCCGCTCCCGAGCGCTGCACCAGGTGCTGGAGGGTCATGCCACCAGCGACGGCGCCGGCGTCCGCCTGGTACGGCTGTTCGGTCCCGACCGCTACGCCCTGCTCGACCCGTTCCTGCTCTTCGACGCCTTCGGCTCCAGCGATCCCGGCGAATACCTCGCCGGCTTCCCGGACCACCCCCACCGCGGTGTCGAGACGGTCACCTACATGCTGGCCGGCGCCATGGA
>JBFIFF010000044.1:0-9795 GCA_041602955.1 Gammaproteobacteria bacterium
ATCTCGGTGACCTCCTCGGGCCGCTCGTCGATCAGCAGCACGATCAAGTAGCAGTCCGGGTGGCGCGCAGTGATCGACTGGGCGATGTTCTGCAGCAGCATGGTCTTGCCGGCCTTGGGCGGCGAGACGATCAGGCCGCGCTGGCCCTTGCCCACCGGGGCGACCAGATCGATGGTGCGCGCGGTGATGTCCTCGGTGCTGCCATTGCCCAGCTCGAGGTCGAGGCGCTTGTTCGGGTGCAGCGGGGTCAGGTTCTCGAACAGGACCTTGTTCTTGGCCTTCTCGGGCGGCGAGTAGTTGATCTCGCTGACCTTGAGCAGCGCGAAGTAGCGCTCGCCCTCCTTGGGCGGGCGGATCTTGCCCGAGACCGTGTCGCCGGTGCGCAGGTTGAAGCGCCGTATCTGGCTCGGCGAGACATAGATGTCGTCCGGCCCGGCCAGGTAGGAGCTGTCGGCCGAGCGCAGGAAGCCGAAGCCGTCCTGCAGGATCTCCAGGACGCCGTCGCCGAAGATGTCCTCGCCGTTCTTGGCGTGGGCCTTGAGCAGGCCGAAGATGATGTCCTGCTTGCGCGAGCGGGCCATCCCCTCGATGTGCATCGACTCGGCCAGCTCCACCAGCTGGGAGGCCGACATTTTTTTCAGTTCGGTGAGGTTCATCTCGATTCGGCAGGCGTGGGAAGTCAGAGTTGGACGCCAGGCTGATCACGGCCTGGGGTGACAGGAACGTCGGTCTGAAGGGACGGGCAATCAGGCTACCGGCGCTGTGGGCCGGCCGGGCGCCGGTACCGGCGCTCCACTAATTCAGGCGGACGTTAGCATGGAAGCCGGATCGGGTCCATACCCTGCCGGCCTGGCTCAGGCGCGCGTGACGCGGGCGCTCAGAGGCTGCTGTCGATGAACGCGGTCAGCTGCGACTTGGACACGGCCCCGACCTTGGTCGCCTCGACGTTGCCGTCCTTGAACAGCATCAGGGTCGGGATGCCGCGGATGCCGTAACGAGGGGGCGTGTTCGGGTTCTCGTCGATATTGAGCTTGGCCACGCGCAGGCGGTCGCCATACTCCTCGGCGATCTCGTCGAGGATCGGCGCGATCATCTTGCACGGGCCGCACCACTCGGCCCAGAAATCGACCAGCACCGGCGTCGGCTGCTGGATCACATCGCTCTCGAAACTGTCGTCAGTGACGTGGACCAGACGTTCGCTCACACCGCGTGCCTCCGTGACATCGTCCGGTGCGCCAGGCCCCGGGACGGAATGGCCCTCCGCACCGCGCATCTGCGCGATCCAGAAGGCCTTGAAGAGCGACATCTAAGCCGAATCTGTGGCATATTTCAAGCCCGCTCGTCTCCGGGCTCGCAGCCTCGCAAAGATCAGGCCAAGATGGCACAAACCGTACTGACCGCCACAACTTTCGACTCTTTCGACCTCCCTCAAGAGCTCCTCGACGGTGTCCGCGAGGCCGGTTTCACGCACTGCACGCCGATCCAGGAACTGGCCCTGCCGCCAGCCCTGCGCGGCGAGGACGTCGCGGGCCAGGCGCAGACCGGAACCGGCAAGTCGGCCGCGTTCCTGCTCGCCACCATGGCCCGGCTGCTGCGCCAACCGGCCGTGGAGGAGCATGCCGGCCAGCCGCGTGCGCTGATCCTCGCGCCGACCCGCGAACTGGCGATCCAGATCCACCGCGATGCCGAGATCCTCAGCACGCACGCCGGTCTGCGCATGGTGCTCGCCTACGGCGGCACCGGCTATCACGAGCAGCGCGAGGCCATCGCCGCCGGCTGCGACATCCTCATCGGCACGCCCGGGCGGGTCATCGACTACTACAAGCAGGGGGTGTTCCACCTCAAGGCGATCGAGGTGATCGTGCTCGACGAGGCCGACCGCATGTTCGACCTCGGCTTCATCAAGGACATCCGCTACGTACTGCGCCGGCTGCCACCGCCGTCGAAGCGCCTGGGCATGCTCTTCTCGGCCACCATGTCGGCGCGCGTGAGCGAACTCGCCTACGAGCACATGAACTCGCCGCAGCCGCTCGCCGTCGAGGCCGACAAGGTGACCGCCGACCGTGTGCGCCAGACGCTCTACCACACGGCGATGGAGGAGAAGCTCCCCCTGCTGCTCGGCCTGCTGCAGCACCAGGACCCGCGCCGCAGCATCGTCTTCGTCAACACCAAGCGCATCGCCGAACGGTTGCAGGACTACCTCGAGGGCAACGGCATCGAATCCGCCGTGCTCTCCGGCGACGTGCCGCAGACCAAGCGGCAGAGGCTGCTGCTGCGCTTCCAGCGCGGCGAACTTCCGGTGCTGGTGGCCACCGACGTCGCCGCGCGCGGCCTGCACATACCCGACGTAAGCCACGTATTCAACTACGATCTGCCGCAGGATGCCGAAGACTACGTGCACCGCATCGGGCGCACCGCGCGCCTGGGCAACGAGGGCGACGCGATCAGCTTCGCCTGCGAGGAGTACGTCTACTCGCTGCCCGATATCGAGGACTACATCGGACACAAGATCCCGGTTGCGCCGGTCGACAGCACCCTGCTGGTCAAGCCGAAGCCGCCGGTGCGCCGGCCCCGCCGCCCGCGCCCCGAGGGTGGTGGACGACACCGCCGCGAGGGCTCCGGAGGACGCAGGCGCCGGCCGGGCGGCTGACCGCCACCGCGCTGCAGTCCAGCACGCGCGCCACAAACGCCGATGATCCCGCGGCCGCAGTTGCAGTTCCCGGAAGTCAACGACTTCGAGAACCCGACGTTCGAGAGGCGCGAGTACATCGTCCGTCGCTGGGCGCACGACCTGCCGGTCCTCAACCTGGTCAAGACCGTCCCCGAGATCACCGGGCAGTTGTCGCTGCTGGTCTGTGAGCCGCTAGGCTCTGGTGAGCGGCTGCGCCTGCTGGAGGTGTTTCGCACCCCGGTCAACAACGTCGTCGCGGCGGCGGAGAACCGCCGCCTGCGCCAGACCCCGATCTCGTCGAGCGCCCGGCTGAAGATCAAGGACGGGGTGCTGTCGCTCTGCTACGCCATGGCCGACGGTTACAAGGTGGTGCTCAACGACCTGCTCGAGCAGGGCCACACGCCGGACGCAGACAAGCAGATGCACCTGTGCATCCAGCGCATCCTGGAACAGCTGCGCAACGCGCTGCTGCACTCGTTCCGCATCTACCGCGCGGTGCCGCCGAGACACTACCAGGAGATGCACCAGCTGCACCTGTTCGCCGACCGCTGCAACGTCGCCACGCAGCCGGTCTCCGACACGGCGACCCAGGCCGAGGACGCCACCCCACGCCTGGTCTACCTGCGGGCCATGCTGCTCGCCATCGCCGACCCGTTCCGCCTGGTCGACGGCGCCATCGAGGAGCTCTACCACTTCCTCACGCGCCACGCCCACATCTGCCACATCAACCCGGGGGTCAGTGGCGACCCGCAGGCGGATGGGCTGTTCCTGCTGCGCAGTGACAGCGATCTGCCGCCGGCATTGCTCGGTCGTGCCCATGTCGAACGCGCTGGCGAAAGCCCCTACACGCTCGACGCCACACCGCTGATCACCCTGCTCAACCAACCCCAGGCCCCCGGCGGCGAGGCTCTGGAGACCTACGCCAAGTGGCTGCTACCGCGCCTGAAGGTGGCTTGGGAACGCGCGGCACCGAGACGCCAGGTCGACAACAAGCAGGCACGCCTCGCGGCCGGCCTCGAGGCGGCGGCCTACCTGCTCTCGCCGGCCGGACGTCGGACCCTCAACAACACCAGCACCACCCTGGGAATCGAGGTCCAGGAACTCGAGGACGAACAGGCGGCCAGCTACGAGCTGGCGACCTGGCATGTAATGAACGAGAGCATCAACGGCTTCATGCTGAAACACCCCGAGCAGTCCGGCCTGGGCATCCGCGTTGGCGACGTGGTGCTGGTGGTGGTCGCCACCGAGGGCCAGGTCCGGCCGCAACCGCTGATCGCCGTCACGCGCTGGTTCGGGGTCAAGGACCAGAGCATGCAGTGCGGCATCGAGATCCTGCCCGGCACCCCCGTCGCCGTGACCCTCCAGGCGGAGCCGCCCAGCCCCGAGCCACTGCGCGGCCCTGGCATCTACCTGCCTGCGATCAAGTCGATCCAGGCCCCACCGACGCTGGTGGCGCCGAAGGGGTTTCACAAGCCGCAGCAGCACCTGCTGGTGAACCTCGGTAGCAAGGAGCAGACGGTGAGCTGCGGCGAGCTGCTGACCGCGACCGAATACATCGACCGCTTCCGCTTCGGCCGCGCCTAGGGGAGCCCAGACCGATGCCGCAACCCAGCGTCGCCCTGGACAAGTGCAGCCGGTGCCACGGCCGGCTGTGCTGCAACTACATCACCCAGTGGATCGAGACGCCGCGCAGCAAGCGCGATTTCGAGTTCCTGCTCTGGCAGGTCGCCCACCGCGGCGTGCGCTGCTACCAGGACGACGACGGCTGGTACCTGCTGTTCGAGACGCGCTGCACCCACCTCGGCGACGACGGCCTGTGCACGATCTACGACGAGCGGCCCTACATCTGCCGCGAGTACGACCACGATTTCTGCGAGTTCGACGAGCCGTCCGAGAAGCACTTCAAGAAGTACTTCCCGAACTACACGTCGTTGCTCGCCTACTGCCGCAAGCGCTTCAGGAAGTGGGGCCGCTGAGCGGCAGCAGTTCGCCGAAGCCGTCGATCGCGGGGAACTCCTCGATCTCGCGTCGCGGTTGGCGGCTGTCCGGACGGCGCACCGCGAGCAGCCAGGCGATGCCATGGCGCGCCGCGCTGCGCAGCACCGGCAGGCTGTCGTCGACCAGCAGCGTCGTCGCCGGCGAGTAGGGCTCGGCCCGTCGCAGGCGATCCCAGAAGGCAACGTCCTCCTTGGGCAGGCCGAGGTCGTGGGCGCACACCACGCCGTCGAGATGCCCCCCGAGCCGGGTGCGGCCGAGCTTCAGCTCCAGGCTCTTGCCGTGGGCGTTGGTCACCAGCACCGCCCGCCGTCCGGAGCGGCGCACCGCATCGAGGAATTCGACCACGTCGGGGTGCACGGCGATCAGGTGCCCGACCTCCTGCTTGAGCAGCGCGATGTCGAGGCCGAGCTGCTCGCTCCAGTAGTCGATGCAGTACCACGCCATGGTCCCCTCGACCGCGCGGTAGCGTTCGCTCAGCTCGGCCCGCGCCGCCTCGAGTGTCAGTGCGTGACGCTCCGCGTAGCGACGCGGCACGTGCTCGAGCCAGAAGTGGTTGTCGTAATGGAGGTCGAGCAGGGTGCCGTCCATGTCGAGCAGCACCGTGTCGATCCCGCGCCAGTCGACCATCACCCGTTCGCCCCCCGCGGTGGAGCCCCATTCTAGCCGGTTCCCGCGTCCCGGACGGCGTATGGCACAATGCCGCGCCCCCGTGCCGCTGCAGCCAGACGATGCCCGTACCGCCCGAGATCCTGCACCGCGAGACCGTCGCCACCTCCCGGCTGTTCAGGGTCGAACGGCTGGAGCTGCGCTTCGCCAACGGCCGCGAGGCGACCTTCGAGCGGCTGACCGGAAGCACCGACGGCGCGGTGATCGTCGTCGCCGTCGACGACGGGGGGCAGGTGCTGCTGGTGCGCGAGTACGCCGCCGGCCTCGAGCGCTACGAGGTCGGCCTGCCCAAGGGGCTGATCGATTCCGGCGAAAGCCCGGAGCAGGCCGCACTGCGCGAACTGCGCGAGGAGACCGGCTACGGCGCGCGTCGCCTCGAAGCGCTGCAGACACTGACGCTCGCGCCGGCGTACATGCAGCACGGCACCCGGATCGTGCTCGCCGAAGGGCTCTATCCCGATCCGCTGCAGGGCGACGAACCCGAGCCACCCGAGGTGGTGCGCTGGCCGCTGGCCGATCTCGCCGGACTGGTCGCCCGTCCAGACGTCAGCGAGGCGCGCACCCTGGCCGCGCTCTACCTGATCCGCGAGAAGCTCGCCGCATGAATGCCTCATCCGACGACCCGCGCACGCTGCTGCCCGAGGTGCGCCGCCTGGGCCGGGTCGCCGGCGCGGCGATCATGGCCGTCTACTCGACCGAGTTCGACGTCGAACGCAAGGATGACGACTCGCCGCTGACCGCCGCCGACATGGCCGCGCATCACGCCCTGGTCGACGGCCTCGCCGCGCTGACGCCGACCTGGCCGATCCTCTCCGAGGAGTCGGCAGACATCCCCTTCGAGGAGCGCGCGGCCTGGCGCCGCTACTGGCTGATCGACCCGCTCGACGGCACCCGGGAGTTCGTCAAGCGCAACGGGGAGTTCACCGTCAACGTCGCTCTGATCGAGGAGGGCCGACCGGTGCTCGGCGTGGTCCATGTCCCGGTCACCGGCGTCTGCTATGTTGCCGCGGCAGGCCACGGCGCGTACCGCCACGACGGCGACGGACCGGGCGTGGCGATCCGCTGCCGCGCGCTGGGCCCGGGCCCGGTGGCCATCGCCGGCAGCCGTTCGCACCCGAGCAAGCGCCTGGAGGCGTTCCTCGCGCGGGTCGGTCCGCACCAGATCAAGCGCATCGGCAGTTCGCTCAAGTCGTGCCTGGTGGCCGAGGGACGCGCCGACCTCTACGCGCGCCTGGGGCCGACCTCGGAGTGGGACACCGCCGCGGCGCAGTGCATCGTCGAGGCGGCCGGTGGCCGGGTCACCGACACGCGCATGCGCCCGCTGCGATACAACACCAAGCCCTCGCTGCTGAACCCGCACTTCTTCGTCTCGGGCGACCCCGGGGTGGACTGGTCGCGCTACCTCGAGGCGCAGGGGGAGTGAACCCGGGGGCACAAATGGCCACTAACAGGATGGGAACCAGCCGCGGAGGGCCGCCATGGAAGTGATCGACACCGTCACCCTGAGCCTTGGTGCCGCCTGGGCGAGCGGCATCAACCTCTACGCCACGCTGTTCATGCTCGGCTTCATGCACGCCGGGGGCTACGTGGCGCTGCCGCCGGAACTGCAGGTGCTCGCCGACCCGCTGGTCCTGGCCGCGGCCGGGTTCATGTACTGCGTCGAGTTCTTCGCCGACAAGACCCCGGGCGTCGACAGCCTGTGGGACGGCGTGCACACCTTCGTGCGCATCCCGGCCGGGGCCCTGCTCGCCGCCGGCGCGATGGCCGAGGTGGGGCCCGCGGCCGAGCTCGCCGGACTGCTGATCGGCGGCGGCCTGGCGGCTGGGGCACACACCCTCAAGGCGGGCGGCCGGGTGTTGATCAACACCTCGCCCGAGCCGTTCTCCAACTGGGGCGCCTCGATCGGTGAGGACCTGGTGGTGATCGGCGGCCTGTGGACCGCGCTGCACTACCCGTGGCTGTTCCTCACCGGCCTCGTGCTGTTCCTCGTGCTGCTCGCGTGGCTGCTGCCAAAGCTGCTGCGCGCCATCGGCGCGCTGTTCGCGCGCCTCCGTCGCTGGATCCGCGGCGAACACCCGCCACCGGCGGGCACCGCGCAGCCTCCACCCGCCGGCGAAGCCCCGCTGCCCCCTCCCGACAGGCAATGACCGCGCTGGCGGTCGCGGCCGCCAACGCCAGCCACGGACCGGGCGCCCGCGCCCTCGCCGCCGAACTCGACCTGCCCGTGGCCGGGGAGGACCCGCCGCCCTCGGGACTGCTGCTGGTGCTCGGGGACGATGGCCTGCGCCTGAGCGACCCCGGCGACGGCGCATCGCTGCGCTGCGAACTGGGCAGCGGACGCGTCGGCTACCGTCGCCGCCACGGCGGCGGCCTGGGCCAGGCCCTGGCGCGTGCCGTCGGCCTGCGCGGCGGGCGGCGACCGAGCGTGCTCGACGCCACCGCCGGCCTCGGCCGCGACGGCTTCGAACTGGCCGGACTCGGCTGCCGGGTGACCCTGGTCGAGCGTGCGCCGGCGATCCACGCCCTGCTGCGCGATGGCCTCGCGCGGGCCGCGCAGCACCATCCGGAGACCTGCGCGCGCCTCCGTCTGCTGCTGGACGATGCCCTCGGACTGCTCGCCCGCCTCGCCGCCGGGAGCGACGCGGCGCGTCCGGAGGTGGTCTACCTCGACCCGATGCACCCGCCGCGTACCAAGGCGGCCCTGGTGCGCAAGGAGATGCGCCTGCTGCGTGCCGCGGTGGGCGACGACATCGACGCCGACATGCTGCTCACCGCGGCACGCCGGGCGGCACGCGATCGCGTGGTGGTCAAGCGCCCGGGGCGCGGCACGCCGCTGGCCGGGGTCGCGCCGGACTGGACGGTCGCCGGACGCACCATCCGATACGACGTCTACCGGCCCCACCCAGCGGACTGCGTGTAGGCCCCGGACTACAGCCGAATCATCCCGGGCCGGCCCGTGCACGACCGGATCGCCGTCGCGCGGCCGCGCCTGCCCGGGGCAGCATGCGCCGAGGATCCCGGCATGGAGGAGCCGACCGTGACCCGCTCCCTGCTCAAGCGCACCCGCAAAGCCGACCTCGAGCGTGAACTCGCCGCGCTGCGCTCGGCCCGCGCCCGCCTCGATCCGGACCAGGAGACGGAACGCCGGACCCTGGGCCAGCTGATCCGCTGCCGCGAGCGGCTGCGGCGTCGACTCGGCGCCGGCCTCCCGGCGCACCGCGCCGCCTGAGCGACCGCTCCCGCGCTCAGCCGGGGCGCATTACCCCGGCGCAGTCGACCTGCCAGCGGCCGCCGGGCGGGTCGAGCCGGACCGCGGTCAGCGCCCCGCCCCACAGGCAGCCGGTGTCGAGGGCCAGAAGGTCGTCGCGCTCGACCAGGCCCAGCGCCGACCAGTGGCCGCAGACGATGCGCGCACCGGCGCTGGCGCGCCCCGGCACCTCGAACCACGGCAGGCAGCCGGGCGGCTGGGTGCCCGGCGGTCCCTTGGCGGCCAGCGCCAGGCGCCCGTCAGGGGTGCAGAAGCGCATCCGTGTCAGGCAGTTGGTGACGAAGCGCAGACGCGCCCACCCCTCCAGGCCGGGATCCCAGCGCTCCGGCGTGTCGCCATACATGTGGCCGAAGTAGGCTGCCCGGTCGCCGTCACGCAGCACCGCCTCGACCTCGTCCGCCAGGCCGCGCGCCTGGTCGATCGACCACTGCGGGGGCAGCCCGGCATGCAGCAGGGTGAGGCCGCGGCCGACGTCGTGGTGCAGCAGTGGCAACCCGGCCAGCCAGCCGAGCAGTTCGTCGCGGTCCGGGGCGTCGAGCACCGCCTGCAGCGTGTCCTTGCGCTTCAGCGGCGAGCGGTCGCTGGCCACCGCGAGCAGGTGCAGGTCGTGGTTGCCGAGCACCGTGACGGCGCGCTCGCCGAGGTCGCGGACGAAGCGCAGCGTGGCCAGCGACTCCGGCCCGCGGTTGACCAGGTCGCCGGTGAACCAGAGGGTGTCGGCGGCGGGGTCGAAGCGCAGCGCGTCGAGCAGCGCGCGCAGTTCGTCGTAGCAGCCCTGGACGTCGCCGACGGCGTAGAGGGCCACGCCGGGTCAGGCGACCGCGCGCCGGGCGTCGCGGATCGCCAGGCGTGCGGCGCCGAGCAGGCCGACGCGGCGCTCGTTGACTACCGCCAGCGGCAGGCGCGCGACCAGCGCCGACATCGGGCCCTGCGCGCGGAACGCCTCGAGGAATCCGCCGTGCAGGGTCTCGACGATGCACGGTGCGATGCCGCCGGCGATGTACACCCCGCCGGTGGCCAGGCTGGCCAGCGCGAAGTGGCCGGCGTGCGCGCCGTAGATGCGCCCGAACAGGCCCAGGGTGCGCACCGCGACCGGGTCGCTGCCGTTGAGCGCGCGCGTGGTGATCCCCTCCGCGGCGGCGTTGGGGCCGGGCCAGACGGTCGGCTTGCGCCCCGCCTCGCGGCTCTCGAA
>JBFIFF010000045.1:0-9661 GCA_041602955.1 Gammaproteobacteria bacterium
CCACAGCACCGGCCCCGCCCCGCCGAGCGTCGTGAGCAGCGCGGCCCGATTGGCGGCGACCGCGGCCGGCGCGTCGCCGACGTGGTCGCCCAGGTTGCAGCCCCGGTAGGGACCCTGGCTGACGCCGACGGCCCGGGTTGTGACCAGCGCCCCCACCGCGGGCGGCGCCGGCCAGTCGGGCACGAACCAGCCGCCCGACTCAGCCATCGTGGCCCGCCGCGTCGGCGCGCAGCACCGCGAGCAGCGCGGTCATGTCGTCCGGCATGGGGGCTTCCCAGGCCATCTCCACCCCGGTGCGCGGGTGGGTCAGCGCCAGCCGCGCGGCGTGCAGCGCCTGGCGCCGGAACCCCTGCAGCGCGGCGACCAGCTCCGGCGTCGCCCCGCGCGGCAGGCGCGCCCGTCCCCCGTAGACCGGGTCGCCGAGCAGCGGGTGGCGGACGTGCGCGAGATGGACGCGGATCTGGTGCGTACGCCCGGTCTCCAGCCGCACCGCCAGGAGGGCGTGGGCACGGAAGCGCTCGGCGACGGTGTAGCGGGTCAGCGCGGGGCGCCCGCGGGCGGTCACGGCCATGCGCATGCGGTCGGCGCGGTGGCGACCGATCGGCGCATCGACCGTGCCGCCACCGGTCGGCACACCCTGCACCAGAGCGAGGTATTCGCGCCGTACCTCGCGGCGCGCGAGGGCGCCGACCAGCGCCGCATGCGCCTGGAGCGTGCGTGCGACGACCATCAGGCCGGTGGTCTCCTTGTCGAGGCGGTGAACGATGCCTGCGCGCGGCAGCATGGCCAGCTCCGGGGCATGGTGCAGCAGGCCGTTGACCAGCGTGCCGCTCCAGTTGCCCACCGCGGGGTGGGTGACCAGGCCGGCCGGCTTGTCGATCACCAGAAGGTCGTCGTCGGCGTGCACCACGCGCAGCGGGATCGCCTCGGGAAGCCAGCGCGTGTCGGCCGGTGCGACGGCGTCGATCGCCACCGCCTCGCCACCCCGCAGCGCTTCGCGTGGACGGTCCCGGGGGTCGCCGTCGAGTGTCACCCGGCCGGCACGAATCCACGCCTGCAGGCGACTGCGCGAGTAGTCGGGAAAGAGTTCGGCGAGAACCTGGTCGAGGCGCCGACCCGCCGCCTCCGGGGGCACGGTGGCGTGCAGACGGGGCCCGCGGACAGGGTCGCCGGTCACGGCGCGGGCCGCCGTTTCACCCCGCAGGTGTTGCGGTATACTCGGCCACCGCCACGTGCTTCCACCGCTGACATCCGGGCGATCCTACCATGCGCCGCAACTGGCTGATCACGACCTCCCTCCTGCTGCTCCTCGCCGGCTGCGGCCTGCTTCCCGAGCAGGTCGACCAGACCCGCGACTGGACCGCATCGCAGTTCTACTACGCGGCGAAGGAGAACCTCGACGAAGGCGACTACGAGGAGGCGATCAAGCTCTACGAGACGCTGATGGCGCGCTACCCGTTCGGGCGCTTCGCCCAGCAGGCGCAGATCGAGGTCGCCTACGCCTACTACCGCTACGACGAACCGGAGCAGGCGATCGCCGCGGCCGACCGCTTCATCAAGCTGCACCCGAAGCACCCGAACGTCGATTACGTCTACTACCTGAAGGGACTGGCCAACTTCAACCGCGGCTACGGGCTGCTCGAGCGGTTCATCCCGACCGACAACTCGCAGCGCGACCAGCGCGCGTCGCTGCGCTCGTTCTACGATTTCGAGGAGCTGCTGAAGAAGTTCCCGGAGGGCAAGTATGCGGCGGATGCGCGCCAGCGCATGCTGTTCCTGCGCAACAACCTGGCCGCCTACGAACTCTCGGTCGCGCGGTACTACATGCGCCGCGGTGCCCACATCGCGGCCCTCAACCGTGCCAGCTACGTGGTCCGGCACTACCAGCGCACGCCGGCGGTGCCGGAGGCCCTGGAGGTGATGGCCGCGGCCTACCGCGAGCTCGGCATGGCCGACCTCGCCGGCGACATCGACCGCGTCTATGTGGCGAATTACCCCGGCCGGCCGACGGAAGACCCTCCCGTCGAGCGTCCGTTCTGGTGGCCCTTCGAGTAACCGGGCGTCGACTCGTCGACCCGGAATCCCGGGTCAGATCGCCTCCAGGTCCTCCTCACCGGTGCGGATGCGCACCACCTTCGACACGTCGCTGACGAAGATCTTGCCGTCACCGATCTTGCCGGTGCGCGCCGCCTGGGTGATCGCCTCGATGGCGCGGTCGACCAGGTCGTCGCCGATCACCGCCTCGACCTTGACCTTGGGCAGGAAGTCGACCACGTACTCGGCGCCACGGTAGAGCTCGGTATGGCCCTTCTGGCGCCCGAAACCCTTGACCTCGGTCGCGGTCATGCCCGCGATGCCGACCTCGGAGAGCGCCTCGCGCACGTCGTCGAGCTTGAACGGCTTGATGATCGCCTCGATCTTCTTCATCGCTTACCTCTTGGCTTGGTGTCGTTGGCGCCGTGGCCCGGCGGCCGGAGTGCGGGGAGTATACATCCCGCGCCTGGCTCGCTTAACCGCCAGCACAGCAGGGCGTTCATGACGCCACGTAGCCCGAGGTGATCGGGTAGCGCCGATCACGCCCGAACGCCTTGCGGCTGATGCGCACCCCCGGTGGTGCCTGGCGTCGCTTGTACTCGTTGCGCACCACCATGCCGATCACGCGGCGCACGGTCTCGTGTTCGAACCCGGCGGCGACGATCTCCTCATGGCACTGGTCGCGCTCGACGAAGCGCTCGAGGATGGCGTCGAGCAGGTCGTAGGGCGGCAGCGAGTCGCTGTCCTTCTGGTCCGGCGCGAGTTCGGCCGACGGCGGGCGCTCGATGACCCGGCGCGGAATCACCTCGCCCAGGGCGTTGCGGTATTCGGCGAGGCGGTAGACCAGCGTCTTGGACACGTCCTTGAGCGGCGCGAAGCCGCCCGCCATGTCGCCGTAGAGGGTCGCGTAGCCGACCGCCATCTCGCTCTTGTTGCCGGTGGTCAACAGGATGCGTCGCGACTTGTTCGACAGCGCCATCAGCACCACGCCGCGGCAGCGCGCCTGCAGGTTCTCTTCGGTCGCGTCGGCCGGCAGCCCGGCGAAGGCCTCGGCGAGCATGCCGAGGAAGGTCTCGAACGCCGGCTCGATGGGGATCGTCCGGTGGGCGACGCCGAGCGCCTCGGCCTCGGCGACGGCGTCGTCGATGCTCATGCGCGCGGTGTAGCGCGAGGGCATCAGCACCGCCTCGACCCGCTCGGGGCCGAGCGCGTCGCAGGCGATGGCGAGCGTCAGCGCCGAGTCAATGCCACCGGAGAGGCCGAGCACGGCACCCTGGAAGTGGTTCTTCTCGACGTAGTCGCGCACCCCGAGCACCAGTGCCGCATAGACCGAGGGGACGTCTCCGGCCGGCGTCGCGACCTGTCCGGGCCGTGGCCGGGGCACGCCGTCGACCACGTCGAAGCGGGCCAGCAGGAGTTCGTCGGCGAAATGGGCCGCCCGCGCCGTGACCACACCCGCGCCGTCGAGGACGAACGAGCCGCCGTCGAAGACCAGCTCGTCCTGGCCACCGACCAGGTTGACGTAGACCATCGGCACCGGGGCCTCGGCCTGGCGCGCGCGCAGCGTCGCCTCGCGCTCGGCCTGCTTGCCGACATGGAACGGCGAGGCGTTGAGGTTGACCAGCAGGCGCGCGCCCGCGGCGACGCTGGCCGCGGCGACCCCCGGGTACCAGGCATCCTCGCAGATGCTCAGGCCGACCGGGACAGCCGCGATCTCGACCACGCAGGGGGCCTCCCCGGCGCGGAAGTGGCGCTTCTCGTCGAACACGCTGTAGTTGGGCAGCTCGTGCTTGCGGTAGGTGGCGACGACCCGTCCGCCACGCAGCAGCGAGGCGGCGTTGTAGAGCGCGGATCCGGCCGGCTCGGGATGGCCGACGACGACATCGATGCCCTCCACCTCGCTGGCCAGACGGTGCAGCGCCTCGCCGCAGCGACGGATGAAACCGGGACGCAACAGCAGGTCCTCGGGCGGGTATCCGGTCAGCGCGAGCTCGGGCAACACCAGCGCGTCGGCGCCCGCCTCGCGCGCACGGCGACTGGCCGCGACGATCTGCGCGACGTTGCCGTCGAGGGCGCCGACCAGCAGGTCGACCTGGGCGAGGGCGAGGGTCAGGGACATGGCTACGACCGGTGCGGTGTGGCTCGATTGTAGGGCCTCAGCGCCGGACGCGGCGGCGCATCATGCCAGGAGCAGGATAGCGGCCCGTCTGGACAAAGAGAAACCGCCCCTCGAGGGGGCGGTTACGGTCCAGGAACGTGGGCGCAGCGCTCAGCCGAGCGCCTCGGCCATCTTGCTGCCGATCTCGGCCAGCGAGCGGACGGTGTGCACCCCCGCCGCCTCGAGCGCGGCGAACTTCTCGTCCGCGGTGCCCTTGCCACCGGCGATGATCGCCCCCGCGTGGCCCATCCGCTTGCCCTTCGGCGCGGTGACGCCGGCGATGTAGGAGACCACCGGCTTGGTGACGTTGGCCTGGATGAAGGCCGCGGCCTCCTCCTCGGCGGTGCCACCGATCTCGCCGATCATGACGATGCCCTCGGTCTGCGGGTCGTCCTGGAACAGCTTGAGGATGTCGATGAAATTCGACCCCGGGATCGGGTCGCCGCCGATGCCGACGCAAGTCGACTGGCCGAGACCGGCATCGGTGGTCTGCTTGACCGCCTCGTAGGTCAGCGTACCGGAGCGCGAGACGATGCCGACCTTGCCGGGCTGGTGGATGTGCCCCGGCATGATGCCGATCTTGCACTCGCCAGGGGTGATCACGCCGGGGCAGTTCGGCCCCACCAGGCGCACGCCGAGCTGGTCGCAGACCACCTTGACCTCGAGCATGTCGAGCGTCGGGATGCCCTCGGTGATTGTGACGATCAGCTTGATGCCGGCATGGGCCGCCTCGAGGATCGAGTCCTTGCAGAACGGCGCCGGGACGAAGATCACCGAGGCGTCGGCCCCGGTGGCCTCGACCGCGTCGCGCACGGTGTCGAATACCGGCAGGTCGAGGTGGGTCTGGCCGCCCTTGCCCGGGGTGACGCCCCCGACCATGCGCGTGCCGTAGGCGATCGCCTGCTCCGAGTGGAACGTGCCCTGACCGCCGGTGAAGCCCTGGCAGATGACCTTGGTGTCCTTGTTGACCAGGATGCTCATCAGTTGCCCTCCGCGGCCTTGACCGCCTGCTGCGCGGCGTCAGCCAGGCTGGTCGCCGCGATGATCGATAGCCCGCTGTCGGCGAGCAGCTTGGACCCCTCCGCGGCCTTGGTGCCCTCGAGGCGCACGATGACCGGCACGCTGACGCCGACCTCCTGTACCGCCCCGATCACGCCCTCGGCGATCAGATCGCAGCGGACGATGCCGCCGAAGATGTTGACCAGGACCGCCTTGACGTTGCTGTCCGAGAGGATGATCTTGAACGCCTCGGAGACGCGCTCCTTGGTCGCGCCGCCGCCGACGTCGAGGAAGTTGGCCGGCGAACCGCCGTAGAGCTTGACGATGTCCATGGTGCCCATCGCCAGACCGGCACCGTTGACCATGCAGCCGATGCTGCCGTCGAGGGCGACGTAGTTGAGCTCCCACTGCGCGGCGTGCGCCTCGCGCGCGTCCTCCTGCGTCGGGTCGTGCATCTCGCGGATCTTCGGCTGGCGGAACAGGGCATTGCCGTCGACGTTGATCTTGCCGTCGAGGCAATGCAGGTTGCCGGCGCTGGTGATCACCAGCGGGTTGATCTCGAGCAGCGACAGGTCGTAGTCCTCGAACAGCTTCGCCAGGCCGAGGAACACCTTGGTGAACTGCTTCACCTGGTCGGGGTTGAGGCCCATCTTGAAGGCCATCTCGCGCGCCTGGTAGGGCTGCGGGCCGACGGTCGGGTCGATCGCCGCCTTGAGGATCTTCTCCGGGGTCTCGGCGGCGACCTTCTCGATCTCGACGCCGCCCTCGGTCGAGGCCATGAACACCACGCGGCGCGTGCCGCGGTCGACCACGGCGCCGAGGTAGAGCTCGCGGTCGATGTCGGTGCACGACTCGACCAGGATGCGGCTCACCGGCTGGCCGTTGGCGTCGGTCTGGTAGGTGACCAGGTTCTTACCCAGCCACTGGTGGGCGAAGTCCTCGATCTCCTGCTTGGTGCTGACGAGCTTGACGCCGCCGGCCTTGCCGCGCCCACCGGCGTGGACCTGGGCCTTGACCACCCAGCGTTCGCCGCCGATCTTGGTCGCCGCCTCGACCGCCTCCTGCGCCGTGCTGGCCGCGTAGCCCTCGGAAACGGGCAGCCCGTACTCCCTGAAAAGCTGCTTTGCTTGGTATTCGTGCAGATTCATACTGGCTCCCCACCTGTCGATCAGAGTTATCGGCACATAAAAGAACATTATATCCATTTCGGGCACCACGGGTACAGCCATCGAGCCCACGACGGCCGTGCAGGGACCAGCGCACCCCCTTACAATCGGGGCATGCTGCTGCGCCTGCTGCTGCTGACGCTGGCGATCTGGATCGCCGTGGTGCTGGTCCGCGATGCCCGGCGGCGGCGCCGCGCACGCGCGGCGGGCGCGGCGGCCCCCGCGGTCGCGACCGTCCGCTGCGCCCACTGCGGCGTCCACCTGCCGTCCCACCTCGCGCTGCAGCACGTCGACGGCCGTCACTACTGCTCGCCGGAGCACGCTCGTGGCGACGGCTGAGGCGGGCCTCCACGCCGCCCTCCCCGGCGGCCGCGAGGGCGCCACCCCGGCCTACGGCGACGGTCACCACTGGGATCCACTGCTGCTGTACGCCAGCTACCGCGTGCTGCTCGCCGGGCTCTTCTCCGGACTCTACTTCTCGCGCCTGGGTCCGGCGCTGCTCGGCTCCTTCGACGCCAGGCTGTTCGCCCAGGGAAGCATCGGCTACCTCGTGCTGGCCGCGCTCGGGCTGGCCCTGGTGGCCCGGCGCAAGCCCGATTTCGGCGTCCAGGTGACGCTGATGCTGCTGATCGACATCGCCGCCCTGACCCTGCTCATGCACGCCAGCGGGGGGCTGCCGAGCGGGCTCGGCATGCTGCTCGCGATCCCGGTCGCCGCGGGCGGGGTCCTGGTCATGGGCGAGCTCGCCCTGCTCTACGCCGCGCTGTCCACGCTGAGCATCCTCGGCGAGCAGATCTTCGCCCAGTGGTTCGCCCTGTTCGACGACACCCACTACACCCAGGCGGGAATCCACGGCACGGTCTTCTTCGCCACCGCGCTGGTGGCGCGATGGCTCGCCCGCCACCTGCGCGAGAGCGAGGCGATCGCCGCCCAGCGCGGGCTGGACCTGGCCAACCTCGCACAGCTCAACGACTACATCATCCGCCGCCTGCAGTCCGGGGTGGTGGTGGTCGATGCCGACGCGCGCATCCGCCTGATCAACACCTCGGCACGCACCCTGCTCGGCCTGCCCGAGCACGAGCAACCGAACAGCCTGGACGAGCTTTCGCCCGAGCTCGCCGAGCGGCTGGCCGCGTGGCGCAGCGACCCGACGGCCGGAGACGGCACCCTGCGCATCGGCGAGGTCGACGGCGAGATCCTGCCGCGCTTCGCGCGTCTCGGGGCCTCGGCCGAGAGCGGCACGCTGATCTTCATCGACGACAGCAGCAGCGTGATGCGCCAGATAGTGCAGATGAAGCAGGCCTCGCTCGGCCGCCTGACCGGCAGCATCGCCCACGAGATCCGCAACCCGCTCGGCGCCATCAGCCACGCCGCGCAACTGCTCGGCGAGAGCGACGCGCTGGTCGACGGCGACGCGCGCCTGATCCAGATCATCCGCGAGCACACCGGGCGCGTGAACGGCATCATCGAGAGCGTGCTGCAGCTCTCGCGGCGCAGCAACAGCCACCCTGAAACCCTGTCACTCGAGGCCGCGGCGCGCGCCTTCGTCGGCGAGTTCACGCGCAGCGAGGCGGCGCCCGAGGACCAGTTCACGCTCGCGATCGAGCCGCCCGACACCCTCATCAGCTTCGACCCCGTGCAACTGCAACAGATCCTCTGGAACCTGTGCAGCAATGCGTTGCGCTACGGCCGACCACCGGACGGCGGACCCGCGCTGGTGACGCTGCGCGGCGGGCGAACGGCCGGCATCCGCGGCCCCTACCTCGAGGTCCTCGACAACGGGCCGGGCATCGACCAGGCGACCGCCGAACAGGTGTTCGAACCCTTCTTCACCACCGACTCGCGCGGCAGCGGCCTCGGCCTGTACATCGCGCGCGCGCTGTGCGAGCACAACTTCGCGCGCCTCGACTGCCTGCAGCCGTCCGGCGGCGGCAGCTGCTTCCGCATCCGCTTCGCCGAGCCGGCCCCGCCGGAGCCCGCCACATGACCCGCCCCCTCGCCCTGATCGTCGACGACGAGCCGGACATCTGCGAGCTGCTCGGCCTGACGCTGGAGCGCATGCAGGTCGACAGCCGCGCCGCGCACGACCTGGCCGAGGCGCGCCGCCTGCTCGGCAGCCAGCGCTTCGACCTGTGCCTGAGCGACATGCGGCTGCCCGACGGCGACGGCATCGACCTCGTCCGCCACATCCAGCGCCACCACCCCGACCTGCCGACCGCGGTGATCACCGCCCACGGCAACATGGAGACCGCCATCGAGGCACTCAAGGCCGGCGCCTTCGACTTCGTCTCCAAGCCGGTCGACCTGCAGGCGCTGCGCGACCTGGCCGCCGCGGCGCTGCGCCTCGGCAGCGGCACGGCCCGGAGGGGCTCGCGCCTGACCCTGATCGGCACCTCGTCGCAGATGGAGCGGACCCGGGCGCTGATCGCCAAGCTGGCGCGCAGCCAGGCCCCGGTCTACATCAGCGGCGAGTCGGGCACCGGCAAGGAACTGGCCGCGCGCATGATCCACGACCTCGGGCCGCGCTCCGAGGGGCCGTTCGTCGCCGTCAACTGCGGCGCCATCCCCGCCGAGCTGATGGAGAGCGAGCTGTTCGGTCACCGCAAGGGGAGCTTCACCGGGGCGGTGCGCGACAAGAGCGGCCTGTTCCAGGCGGCCGACGGCGGCACCCTGCTGCTCGACGAGGTCGGGGAGCTGCCGCTGCGCCTGCAGGTCAAGCTGCTGCGCGCGATCCAGGAGAAGACGGTGCGCCCGGTCGGCAGCGAACGCGAGATGCGCGTCGACGTGCGCATCCTCAGCGCCACCCACAAGAACCTTGCCCAGCTGGTCGCCGACGGCGCCTTCCGCGAGGACCTGTTCTACCGCATCAACGTCATCGAGCTGCCGGTGCCGCCCCTGCGCGACCACCCCGAAGACATCCCGCAGCTCGCCGACCACATCCTGACGCGCCTGGCCGGTGAGGGCACCATCCCGGCCGTGACCCTCGCCGAAGAAGCCCTCGACGCCCTGCGCAGCTACGCATACCCGGGCAACGTCCGCGAGCTCGAGAACATCCTCGAGCGCGCCGCGGCGCTGTGTGACGGGAACACCATCCAGGCCGTGGACCTGGGGCTGGAGGGCCGCGACGCGCCGGCTGTCGCTTCGGCCGCGAACGGATCCGCAGACGCGCTGCCCGACGACGACCTGCCGCTGCCGCAGTACCTCGAGGCAATCGAGCGCCAGCGTATCCTCGCGGCGCTCGAGCAGACGCGCTGGAACCGGACTGCTGCCGCCGAGCTGCTCGGCGTCAGCTTCCGCACCCTGC